>NZ_JANSHS010000193.1:0-3198 GCF_047461695.1 Synechococcus sp. R6-7 | reverse complement strand
CGACAGATCGCGCACAAAACTTTACAATTTTCGCTCTCCTGCTCAGGCCAGGGCTCCCATCGGGGAGAGAGTCTGTCTAGACTGGAAAGCAGCCCTACGGGGATCCCTATGCGAATTGGCGTGCCCAAAGAGATCAAAGAGCAAGAGTTCCGTGTCGGGCTGACACCGGCGGCGGTGCGGGCCTTAACCGAACAGGGGCATCAGGTGTGGGTGGAAACCCAAGCAGGCCAGGGGGCGGGCTTCACGGATGAGGACTACCAAAAAGCGGGGGCCAAACTGGCCGCCACCCCTGAGGAGATCTACCGGCAGGAGCTGGTGGTGAAGGTCAAGGAGCCCCTGCCGGCTGAGTATTCTCTGCTCCATCCCGACCTCATCCTGTTTACCTATTTGCACTTGGCCGCCAGCCGCGAGCTGACCCAGGCGCTGTTGCAATCGGGGGCCACCTGCCTTGCCTATGAAACGGTGGAATTGGCAGATGGATCCCTGCCCTTGTTGATGCCCATGAGCATGATTGCCGGGCGGCTCTCGGTGCAGTTTGGCGCCCATTACCTCACCCGACAACAGGGGGGGCGAGGCGTGTTGCTGGGCGGGATCCCGGGGGTGCCGCCGGGGCGGGTGGTGATCCTGGGCGGGGGAACCGTGGGCACTGAGGCGGCCAAAATGGCCGTAGGCTTGGGGGCGCGGGTGCAGATTTTGGACATCAACCTGCAGCGGCTGAACGAGCTGGAGCTGATTTTTGGCTCGCGGGTAGAGCTGCTCTACAGCACGGCCCAAAGCGTGGAAGAGTGTGTTCGCGAGGCCGACCTGGTGGTAGGGGCAGTGCTGGTGCCGGGAAGGCGGGCCCCGGTCTTGGTGGGAGAAGAGCTGGTGGCCCAGATGCGTCCTCGCTCCCTCATTGTGGATGTGGCGGTGGATCAGGGGGGGTGCATCGCCACCACGCGGGTTACCACCCATGCCCAGCCGGTTTACGAAGCCCACGGGGTGCTACACTACGGCGTTCCCAACATGCCGGGGGCTGTCCCCTGGACTTCGACCCAAGCGCTGGTCAACGCCACTCTCCCCTACATCCTCAAGCTGGCCAATCTCGGCTTGCCCGCTGCTTTGGAACAAGACTCGGCCTTGGCCAAAGGGCTCAACATCAGGGCAGGAAAGATCGTCCACCCGGCGGTGCGGGCCACTTTTCCAGATTTGGGCTAGCTTGTTCAGGCATCGGTGGGATCCCCTGGAGCAGATGCTACTGTCGCCAGGACAGGACATAGCGCTCCAAAGCCGCAAAAAAGGTGTAGAGCAAAATGCCCATAATGCCGAGGGCAACCAAACCCGCAAAGGCCAAAGGCACATCAAAAGAAGAGCTGGCCGACACGATCAGGTAGCCCAGCCCCTGGTTAGAAGCCACCGTCTCCGAGATCACCGAGCCGACAAAAGCAAAGGAGATGGCCACCTTCAACGAGGCAAACAGGTAGGGCATGCTGTGGGGTAGCCCCACCTTGGTGAAGATCTCCCAAGAGCTGGCCCCCAACGAGCGCAGCACATCCCGCATTTCGGCTTCCACCGTCTCCAGCCCCACCGCCACATTGACTGCAATGGGGAAAAAGGCCAGCAAAAAGGCCGTGATCACCGCCGGGATCAGGCCCAAGCCAAACCAAATCGCCAGCAGCGGCACCAAAGCCACCTTCGGGATGGTGTTAAACCCCACCAGCAGCGGGTACAAACACAGATGGGCCAGGCGGGAGCTGCCGATGATCGATCCCAGCAATATCCCCCCCACCAAAGCCAGCGCAAAGGCCAGCAGCGTCGAAGTGAGGGTGGTTAGGGAGTGACGCAGAATCACCGGGCTCCACTGGTTCATGGCTGCGAGGATCTGGGTGGGCGCCGGCAGAATGAAGCGAGGAACGTTGAACAGCCCCACCCCCACCTGCCAGAGCACAAGGGTCAAAACGATGGTGACAGCGGGCAAGACCACAGAAGCCGTTTGGGTCTGCAAAAATCGGTCAAATGATTTTTTCATGGGATCCCTCGGCAGAAATGCGCGGTAACCTGTCCAGCAAACCTTTCCAGATTTTTTGGATCAAGGGCTCTTTGGCCTAATAGCTGCGCCGAATGTGCTGGCGCACTTCCGAGACCAAGCGGTGAAACTCGTCCGTCAGGCAGATCTCCAGCGGGCGTGGACGGGGCAGATCCACTTTGAGGGAAAAGATGATCTCGCTAGGCCGTGGCCCCATCACATAAATGGTATCGGAGAGGAAAACCGCCTCCCGCAAATCGTGAGTGATCAAAATGGCAGTGCAGCCGGTGCGCATCCACAGCCGTTGCAACATTTCCCACATATCCTCGCGGGTAAAGGCATCCAGAGCAGCAAAAGGTTCGTCCAACAGCAGCAGCTCCGGCTGATGGATCAAAGCGCGGCACAAGGAAGCCCGCTGCCGCATTCCCCCAGAAAGCTGCCAAGGATAGGCTTTCTGAAAACCCTCCAAGCCTACGGTGGCCAGCAGCTCCAGCGCCGACTTCTCGTGCTGGGCCAGGTTTTGCTTGAAGGTGCGCTTGTAGGGCTCTACCACCTCCAACGGCAGCAACACGTTCTCCAGGGTTGTGCGCCAGGGCAGCAGCACCGGGTTTTGAAAGGCCATGCCCACACTCTTCAGGGGGCCGGCGATGGGCTGCAACTGAAAGTAGAGGGTGCCGCCATGGTCAGTGTTCAGGCCGGCCATCATCTTCAAAAGAGAAGTCTTGCCACAGCCGCTCGGCCCAACAATGGAGACAAACTCCGAGTGGGCAACAGAAAAGCTGACGTCGCGGATGATCGTGACTGGGGATCCCTTGGTGGGGTACTGCAGCGAGACGTGGCGCAACTCCAGAACGGGCTTGCCCGAAACAGCGGGGGAAGATAACCCACTTTGAACTACCCTCTGCGACTCCAACATTGACTCAACTCCAATGATTTTCATAGTGGCCCAAGTGAGGGCTGATCCCCCTGATCCAGACAGATGATGGCGGGAGCAATGAGGGTTGCAGGCCGGTTTATCTCGATTGGTATGGCCAACCCCATCCCCACTACATCAGAGAGAGGGGCAGCCAGCTGTGTTGCCAGATACTTTGTGGGCCGGTGAGGTCCCCCCATGTTCAGCTTCAGGAGATGTGGGATCCCCGAGGGCCCGGTCATCGAAGACAGTAAACTACCCGACACCCGTGCTATGCGCA
>NZ_JANSHS010000192.1:0-1605 GCF_047461695.1 Synechococcus sp. R6-7 | reverse complement strand
CCCACGCCTACACCTGGGCCTGTGCCTGGAGAAGGTGTGCCCCCTCTGCCCCCGCCTCCTGGGGAAACTCCTCCCGTAGAGGCAACACCTACTCCTCAAGAAACCCCAGCCGCTCCACCTCCACCTCAAGGGGATGTAATTCAGCGGCAGCCGATCCAGCCCTGAGGGGGTTATGGGGTGGCTAAGTCTGGGTTGTGAGGGATCCTCAGGATCCCTTGTTTTGTGACCAGGCCGGTACCCTCCCAGTTGTCGCGGGGTTGAGTCCTGAGCCGAGGTGATCTAGGCTTCAAAAGTGGAGGGATCCCTCCAATTCATTGCTTGACTGGTGTGTGGCGGCATGGCAGGACACAGCAAGTGGGCCAACATTAAACGGCAAAAGGCCCGTGTAGATGCCAAAAAGGGCAGCCTCTTTACCAAACTCTCGCGGGCCATCATCGTGGCAGCTCGCAACGGCTTGCCAGATCCGGATGGGAATTTTCAGTTGCGGGCGGCAGTGGAGAAAGCCAAAGCAGCGGGGATGCCCAGCGAAAACATTGAACGAGCCATTGCCAAGGGAGCCGGCAACTGGAGCGACGACAGCCCCCTGGAAGAAGTTCGCTACGAGGGCTACGGCCCCGGTGGGGTGGCTGTGTTGATCGAGGCCATGACCGACAACCGCAACCGCACGGCTGCCGAGGTGCGAGAAGCCTTCAGCAAAACCGGCGGCAGCTTGGGAGAAGCCGGCTGCGTGAGCTGGCTGTTCCGGCAAAAAGGGGTGATCAGCCTGGAGGAGGTGTTGGATCCCGAAGCCCTGTTGCTGGCGGTGGCGGAAGCGGGAGGAGACGACTTCAAGGTGGAAGGCACAGGAGCAGAGGTGTACTGCGACTACTCTTTGCTGGAGCAGGTGGCCACCTACCTGAAAAAAGAGGGCTACCCAGTGCAAGATGCGGCCATCCGCTGGATCCCATCCACTGAGGTGCATGTGGAGGATCCCGATACGGCCAAGTCAGTGCTTGCCCTGATGGAGCGTCTCGACAACCTAGACGATGTGCAGAATGTCTATGCCAATTTTGAGATCGACGAGGCGGTGATGGAAAGCCTGGCCTGAGAACAGGCTGCCATCATCTTCCGAGAAAGGGAAACCTTCAACAGAAGCATCCGTCAGCGGAGCTTAACGGCGGTGCCGGTGGCGGTAACGAGGATCATTGTCGTGCTCATGTTGGTATGAATGCTAACGCCTAGGATGCCATTTGCTCCCAAACGTTTGGCTCGCTGCTCCAACTCTTCCAAAACCTTTTTCTGGGCATTCTCGAAAACTTCTTCATAGGTTCTTGTGCGTCCCCCGATGATGTTGCGGAGGGTAGCAAGGAAGTCCCGTAGAACATTGGTGCCATAAACTACCTCGGCGGTAACAATGCCCAAGTAACGCTCAACCTCTCTACCTTGGAGCACGTCTGTAGTGGTCAGCAACATCAGCTTGCTTCCTGGGTCAACACCCACCAAGATAGTCGGGATCCTCAACCTTTGGAATCGGGTTCTTGCCCTGTGTTTTCAGCAGAGTGGCGATATGTCGAAGGGCGACCAATCCCTACAGATAACCGTTCCACAACGCATAGTCATTTATCT
>NZ_JANSHS010000191.1:0-5991 GCF_047461695.1 Synechococcus sp. R6-7 | reverse complement strand
CCCTCTCTTTTCAGGCGAGGGGATCTAGCCGCTCCACTGCACGCGCACCTCATCTCCCACCTTAAAATCCAGCGCCCGGCTGGCATTGCCTCGGTTTTGCACGATCTCCACCCAGCCGGAGCTGCCCACCAGGGCCAGCACTTCCCCAACTTCTCCCTCAGCAAAGGTGGCCACGGAGCGGACGGGGATCCCTTTGACCGAGGCGCTCCAGCTTCGACCTTCCACCCACTGTCCGGGCAGGTTGGTGATGCCGTTGCCGAAGTGGTCGATGGCCTGGACCAGGCCGCGACAGCCGTTGGTCTCCATCTGGGGTGGCGGCCACTCCCAGCGGGTTAGTTCTGCTACGTCTAGGGGATCCCCCAGCTCCGCCAAAGGGATCCCGTTGGCCAGATGAGCGGCAACCGGGGCAAAAATATCCCGCCCATGAAAGGTGCGGCTGGGAGAGGGGGTGCGCCAATAGCGGGGCCGGTTGAGTTCCACAGCAGCCAGCGCCGGAGTTTGGGCCAAAACGCCGCTGAACAGGCCATTGTCAGGGCCAACCAAAAAGCCCGTCTCGGTTTGGATGGCTACCGCCCGGCGGCTACTCCCCACCCCTGGATCCACAACGGCCAGGTGAATGGTGCCCGACGGCAGATAGGGGTAGGCCGTCATCAGGGCAAAGCGAGCCGCCGCCACATCCTGAGGCGGGATCCCATGGCTGAGGTCGATGAGTTGAGCCTGTGGGGAAAGGGTATGAATCACCCCTTTCATAATGCCCACATAGGGATCCTGCAGGCCAAAATCCGTCAACAGGCTAATAAAAGGCATACCCTTTTGAGGCTTGAGGATCCCAGTTTAAGGATCCCAAAAGATAACAGCGCTTATGGATGGGGTGGCTAGCGGGCAGCAAGAGCAGGTTGCGGGCGCTCATACACCTGCCCCAAACGCGCCAACTGCTGCACCAACAAACTCAAGAACAGGCCCACATCGGTCACAATCCCCACCGACTCCAGGGATCCCCGATCGGCCAGCTTGGTCACCACTGCCGGGTTAATGTCCACGCAGATCAGCTTGACCCCGGCAGGCGTCATGTTCCCGGCACCAATGGAGTGCAACATGCTGGAGAGCATCAGCACCATGTCGGCCCCCTGCAGCAGCCGCGCATAATCCTGTTGGGCCTTGATCAGATCCATCTCCGTATCCGGCAGCGGCCCATCGTCACGGATGGATCCCGCCAGGGAGAAGGGCACCTGAGCGCGAATGCACTCGTAGAACACCCCACCGGTAATCACGCCCGCTTCCACCGCAGCTCGGATGCTGCCGTACTTGCGGATGAGGTTGATGGTTTTGAGGTGATGCTTGTGGCCGCCCTTGACCGGCGTGCCCCGCGACAGATCCACCCCCAGCGAGGTGCCGTAGAGATTCTGCTCCAAATCGTGAACGGCAATGGCATTGCCCCCCAGCAGCGCCTGCACATAGCCTTCGCGGATGAGGGTGGCCAAGTGGGATCCACCGCCCGTGTGGATGACCACCGGCCCTGCCACCACCACCGTTTTGCCGCCCCGCTCCTTGATTTGCCGCAGCTCCCAGGCAATCTGCTCCACCAGGATCTCCACCCGCCGCTCGCTGGAGACCCCCGATCCCATAAAGGTAAACTCCTGGGAAGAGCGCTCTTTGCTGGCCTGGCGCACGGTGCGGATCCCTTCCACCCCACACACCACGGCATCCCCCACCTGCAAATCTCGAATCAGGGTGCAATAGGCTGAAAACTCCGTCTTGCCATTGCAATCGGATCCCTTGACCACGATCACCCCATCCATGCGCTGCCGCTGCACCGGGATCCACTGGCCGGCCACCCGCACCTGCGTGGGATAGATGGTGGTGACATAAAAATCGTCGGGCGCTACCCCTGCCTTCTCCACCCGCTCCAGACGGGCGTCTTGCTGGGTTTCTTCCGAGAGACGGGCCCCCTGCTCGATCAAGGCGCTGAGAATGGTATCCAGGGTCTCTTCGGTGGGAGCGGAAACGGCCAGTTCCACCGTGGAAGTGCTCTGCCGTTTTTCCCCAAGCTGAAACTTGAGGATCTGGAAGCTGCCGCCATTGTCCACAATGCAATCGACGGCTCTGGTGAGCAGGTCGCTGTCCACCAAGTGTCCCTGGAGGGTCACCGTCCGGCTGAGCACCGTGGCCACCGGATCGGTTTGGGGAGCCACCGTCTCGTCGAGGCGCAATGTCAAGCACTTGGCCGCCCCACCGGCTTTCAGGAACTCCGTCAGCTCCGTCTGCACCACCGCAAATCCCCGCTCCTGTAGGGCGGCTTCCAGCTCTGGGCTGACCCGATTCACCAAGATCGTGCCGTTCACATCCACGGCATTGCAGGCAAAGTGAATGGCATCCGCCTCCTGAACCGGGATCCGCTTTTCAGGGGGCACCCGCATCTCGATCAGGCGGTTGGAATAGGCATCAAAAGCCGGCGGGTAATAGAGCAAATAGCCTTCGGAGAGGGGGCAGAAGCAGGTGTCCAGGTGGTAGAACCGCTCGTCCACCAGCCGCAAAGACAACACCTCGATCCCCAGCCACTTGGCCAAGTAGGGGTGAGACTCCAACATGGAGCGAAAGCCGTAGCCCGCCCACAGCCAGCGCCCTGCCCGATCCAACAGAGCATCTCCCGCCCCCTCAAAAGCCAGGGCTGGCGGCAGCTCATAGACGGTGTAGCCCTGTTCCTCAAACCAAGCCTTGAAATGGGGCTGTTCCCCCTGCCGCTCTGGGTGATAAAAACGGCTCAGCACCACCTTGGATCCCAGGATGAGCCCAGCATTCGCCGTAAACACCATATCCGGCCATCCCGGCACCGGCTGGATCAGCTTCACCTCCGCCTGCTGCGAGAGATGCCGATAAAGAGCCTGCCACTGCTGCAGCGCCCGTTCTCGCGAAGAGCGGTGAACATTCCCCACCATCCAGGGGTTGATCACATAGTCCACCTCGTAGTGATCGGGTGGGCACATCAAATACCGAATGGCACCAGGCATAGATCTCAGAGCGCAATCTGCAGCAGGGCATCCCCTAGATTAGCAGTTGCGTGAGCAGCATCCTCAAGAATCATGAAAGAATCATTATTTGTGGGAATCTTTCGCCAGCTCTGGCTGCAGTGGGCTGGGATCGGCAATGTTGGGCAACTCCAGACAGTAGCCCGCCCCATAGACGGTTTTGATGTACTGGGGGTGGCGGGGATCCGGCTCCAGCTTGGTGCGCAGGTGGCGGATGTGAACACGGATGGTCTCGATGTCGTCGTCGGGCTCGTAGCCCCACACCTCCTGCAGGATTTCGCTGGGGGAAACGGTCTGCCCATGTCGCTGCATCAGACAGTGGAGCAGGTCAAACTCCAGGTGGGTGAGCTTGATCGTTTTGCCGAACCACAACGCCTCAAAGCGCTCCGGCACCAGCGTGAGAGGGCCATAGGTGAGGATCTCCCCATGCTTGGCCGCCTGTGGGATCCGGTCTGAGCGACGCAGCAGGGCCCGCACCCGCACCAGCAGCTCCTGCACCTCAAAAGGCTTGGTCAGGTAGTCGTCGGCACCGGCATTAAAGCCCTCGATCTTGTCCTGGGTTTGGCCGAGGGCGGTGAGCATCAAAATCGGGATCTCGCTGGTGCGCTCCTCCCGCCGCAAGCGCTGACAAACGGTCAGGCCATCTACCTGGGGCAGCATCAGGTCGAGGATGATCAGATCGGGGAGAACTTGCAGAGCCAACGCTTGTCCGCGTACCCCATCGGTGGCCTTTACGACCTCGTAGCCCGCCAACTCCAGATTGATGCGCAGGATATCCAGAATCGAAGGGTCGTCCTCAATAATGAGTATGCGAGCCATAGCCGGTTGCAGCCCAAACTGCGGATAAAACGTTTTGTTAAATGTGCTAACAAAGAGCCGAAGCTTTACGACTGGAAGTTTACTTAATTTTAGCCTCATTGCAAATCTTACTGCGAAGTTAACCCGCAGGGTTGCCCAGCCCGGAGCCGGATGCAGGGGAAACTTTTCAACCTGTTTGGGGCAAATGGGTGCGTTTTTAAGGCCTACGGCCCGCTATCGCGAACGGATCTCCCTTTGGGGGAAGTGCTCCGCACCGCTGGCGCGAACGCGGCGATGAGGCGGCGGGTGTAGTCCTGCTGCGGCTGCTGGTAGATCTGGGAGGCGGGGCCAAGCTCTTCGATGCGGCCCCGGTTCATGACCATGATGCGGTCGCTCATGAACTTGACCACGCTCAGGTCGTGGGAGATGAACAGGTAGGCCAACCCCAGTTCCTCCTGCAGATCCTTGAGCAAGTTCAGCACCTGGGCCTGCACGGAGACATCCAGGGAAGACACTGCCTCATC
Organism: Synechococcus sp. R6-7; assembly: GCF_047461695.1. Classification (NCBI taxonomy): domain Bacteria; kingdom Bacillati; phylum Cyanobacteriota; class Cyanophyceae; order Synechococcales; family Synechococcaceae; genus Synechococcus; species Synechococcus sp. R6-7. The sequence continues at coordinate 1,643 of NZ_JANSHS010000191.1, read as the reverse complement.
GCAGACGATCAGGCGGGGCTCCGAGGCCAGGGCGCGGGCAATACAGATCCGCTGCCGCTGTCCTCCGGAAAACTGGTGGGGCAGGCGATCCAGCGCTTCCGGATCCAACCCTACCCGTTCAAACAGGCGTTGGGCCCGTGCTCGTCGCTCAGCAGCATTTCTCCCAATCCCGTGCAGGGCCATTGGCTCTATGACGCTGGCTCCCACACTCATGCGCGGATCCAGTGAGGCTGCCGGATCCTGAAAGATCAGCTGAATCTCGCGGCGGAGACGACGTAAGCGTTGGGGCGGCAAGCGGAGCAGCTCCTCGCCGTCGTAGATCACCTGGCCAGAGCTGGCACGGACCAGGCGCAACAGGGTTCGCCCCAGGGTGGTTTTGCCGCAGCCGGACTCTCCCACCAGCCCCAAGGTCTCTCCGGGGTAGAGGTCAAAGCTGATCCCATCCACAGCTCGGATCTCGCCCACCTGGCGGCCAAATGGCCCTCGACGGACGGCGTAGTGGGTTCGCAGATCCCGCACCTGCAGCAGGGGGGGCTGACTGTACAGCCGGCGCAGCCGTTCTTCCTCTAAGGACTCCGTCCCGCTTACGCGAACGGCAGCCGGGATCTCCACCTGCTGCCACTGCTCCTCTGGGGATCCCCCTTTTTCCAGAAAATCCTGGACGGTGGGCAACCGCCGCAACCGCCGCTCCAACACCGGGCGACAGGCCAACAGGCCGCGGGTGTAGGGATGCTGGGGATCCCGAAAGATCTGCTCCACCGATCCCTGTTCCACAGCTTGGCCCCGGCGCATCACCACCACCTGATCTGCCAGTTCGGCCACCAAATTGAGATCGTGGGTGATGAAGAGGATGGCCATCTGCCGGTGCTGCTGCAGCTCCCAGAGCAGGCGCAGGATTTCCGCTTGCACCGTAACATCTAGAGCGGTGGTCGGCTCATCGGCAATCAACAGTTGGGGATTGGAGGCGATGGCACAGGCGATGGCCGCCCGTTGGATTTGGCCGCCGGAGAGCTGATGAGGGTAGCGCTCCAGCATCTGGGGAGAAAGCTGCACCTCCTCAAACAGGCGAATGGCTTGGGCGCGGATCTCCGCCGGGCTCAGGGAGGTGTTGGCCCTCAAGGTTTCCTGTAACTGCTGGCCACAGGTGTAGAGGGGGTTGAGGGCGGTGCTCGGCTCCTGGAAGATCATGGCGATCTGGGATCCGCGATAGCGCCGCCGTTGCCGGGGATCCAACCGCAGCCAGTCCACCGTTCCGTCAGGGCCCTTGAAGAGGATTTTGCCCTCCACCCGGGCCGAGCTGGGCAGCAGATCGATCAGCGTCAGGGCGGTCATGGTTTTGCCGGATCCCGACTCCCCCACCAGGCCTAAGGTCTGGCCGATCCCGATCTGGAAAGACAGCCCGTCCACCACCGGGGATCCCGAGGGCTCGCCAGCTGCACGGCTGGGCAAGAAAACCCGCAGCCCTTGTACGGTCAGCAAGGCAGAATCGGCAGTAGAGACAGCCTCAGTCATGGCGACGAAAGTGCTCCGCACCGCTGGCGCGAACGCATTAGGGGAATTGGCAGGATTATAGACTACCGCCCCCGCCTTGGCCTCCAAAGTGCTCCGCACCGCTGACCAAAAGGCGCGGCAAGCCCCGTCCT
>NZ_JANSHS010000190.1:0-5129 GCF_047461695.1 Synechococcus sp. R6-7 | reverse complement strand
CTCAACCGCGTGGACGAGATCATCGTCTTCCGGCAACTGACCAAGGATGAGGTGAAGCAGATTGCCGACATCCTGCTCAAGGAAGTGTTTGACCGCATGACGGAGAAGAAAATCCGCCTTACGGTCAGCGACCGCTTCAAAGACTTGGTGGTGGAGGAGGGGTATAACCCCAGCTACGGGGCACGCCCGCTGCGCCGCGCCATCCAACGCCTGCTGGAAGACATCCTGGCGGAAGAGATCCTGACTGGGCATGTCCGGGAGGGATCGGAGGTGCTCATCGATGTGGATGAGGAGCGCAAGCCCAAGGTGTTGGTCACGGAGCCGGAGCGGGTTCTCTTGCCTCAAGGGGCGGAGTAAAGCTGGCTTTGAGAGGTCCTCAGACTGCAAGGGATCCGTTGGGATGCTGCGGATCCCTTGTGGTCCTCAAGTGTTGTTTTTCTGGTGTTTTTCAGTTGAACAGACCCAGGCGTAGGAGATCTCTGGCATGGTGCAATCGACCTACTACTACTATGGCGGCGCTCCGGTTCGTACCCCACCCCCAGATTTGGCTTCGCTGCTGCTGCAGGAGCGCATTGTCTACCTGGGCTTGCCCCTTGCGGAAGAGTCGAATGCCAACGTCACCAAGCTGATCATCGAGCAACTGCTGTATCTGCAGTACGAGGATCGGGAAAAGCCGATCAAGATGTACATCAACTCGACGGGCACCTATAACTACGACACAGCGGCCTTTGCCATTCTGGACACCATGAACTACATCAAGCCGCCTGTGCATACTATCTGCATCGGCAATGCCATTGGGATGGCGGCCATGTTATTGGCAGCAGGAGCCAAAGGATTTCGGGCCAGTCTGCCCAATGCCACGATCGTGCTCCACCAGCCCTATGGGGGCACCCGTGGACAGGCCAGCGACATCGAAATTCGCACCCGCGAGATTCTGACTTTGCGCAACATGATGCTGGAGCAACTGTCCCGCAGCACGGGCCAGCCTATGGAGCGCATCAAGAAGGACACGGAGCGGCTATTTTTCATGACACCAGAGGAAGCCAAAGCCTACGGCCTCATCGATCAGGTGCTGACCAGTTCCAAAGGCGTGCCGAAGTTGGCAACAGCCAAAAACTGAAGCAGAGGGATCCGTCCATGGTTCAAGTTCCCGTACAGCCTTTGACGGTGGGGGAGTACCTACGCCTCACGGACGGGCTTTATGAAGGACGGGTTGAACCTGAAGACGGGTCCATTCGGGAAGCCGAGGAGCGTATGAACACCCTCATTGAGCTGTTTCTGGTTGCGGAATTGCCCAAGTTTTTGCCCATCCAACGCCTGAGCTTGGGCCAAGTTGAGGTCGAAGTGCCCGCAGCCAAGGCTCGGTTGCGCAATCCAGAGGTGATGGCTTTGCATCCCGCTATGTGAGCTTGCTGGGAAACGGTTGCGGAGTCCTTGCCTGCACATGCCCCTGCCGCTGTTGGTGGTGGAAGTCGTTTCCCCCGGAGTAGACAATGAAAAACACGATTATCAAGACAAGCGCAAAGATTATGCTGCCCGTGGGATCATATTGGATTGTGGATCCCGCCAAGCAGTCGGTTTCCGCGGTGCGCTGGGTTGGCGGAGAATACGAAGGCGAGGTCAAAACTGGATCTGGACGCATTGTTTCCTCGGTTTTGCCCCAGCTGGATTTGAGCGCGGAAGATATCTTACAAGCGCGTCGTTCTGTGTTTCATACTTTGCCAGGAGAAACTTATGCCGATTGGAGTGCCTCGGGTTCCCTACCGTTTGCCCGGCGAGCCCTATAGCCAGTGGATTAGCCTTGACGATCGCCTGTACCAAGAGCGGATTTTGTTTATCGGCGAGCCCATTGACGATAGCTTGGCCAATACCATCGTGGGGGTGATGCTCTACCTCAACTCGCAGGATCCGCAAAAGGACATTGTGATGTACATCAATTCTCCCGGTGGCTCTGTGACGGCGGGCATGGCCATCTACGACACCATGAACCACATCAAGCCAGATATCGTTACGGTTTGCGTGGGCCAAGCAGCTTCGATGGGAGCCTTTTTGTTGGCTGCTGGCACCAAGGGCAAGCGGTTTGCCCTGCCCCACTCCCGCATCATGCTGCACCAGCCTTCGCTGGGCACGATCCAAGGCCAAGCCAGCGACATTGAAATTCGCGCCCGCGAAACTCTGCGAGTCAAACGACGCATGAACGAGATCTTGGCGCAAACCACCGGCCAACCGCTGGAGAAAATCGAGCGGGATGTGGAGCGAGACTTTTACCTCTCGGCCACGGAAGCTCAGGCTTACGGCATCGTGGATCGGGTGATCCAAGAGCGCTCGGAAGCCATGGCCAGCTAAAGGGATCCCCCCCTTTCCCCCAGCAACAGGTCGAGGGGTTGGGAAAGGTTGGGAGGGATCCCTTCAAGGGGTGGAGTTCAGTGGACAACGCTAGGAGAACCGGTCGGATGGGCCAACGGCTCTGGAGTGCAGGACTGGGCTGCTGCGCGGGTCTGCTGCTGCTTTGGCCGGAAGCTTGGGCACTGCCCCCTGCCGATGAGATCCCGGAAGAGGTGTTGCGGGCGCAGCCAGATTTGCGGGCTCGCTCTCCGGTCGATAATCAGCCCCTCACCGCCGACGAAGCTCTGGAACTCCAGGAAGCCTTGGCAGCTCGGCCCGAAACCGGATCTGTCTCTCCAGAGGTGGAGCGGCTGATCTTTTTGCTCAGGCTGCGCAAAGGATTTCGAGATCTGTTGCCTTTTTTGTTCCCCTGACTGTTTTCTGGCCCTCACCCCCTGTCCCTCTCTCCCCAAGGGCGAGGGGAAGAGGCCGGTGGGATCCCTTTTTGGTAACGGTAGGGTCCGGCGCGGGATCCCCAGGTTTGTTGGCCAGTGGCGGCGTCAAAGCCCCGATCCCAGGTGATGAATTCGCTGGGGGTGAGGTCGAACTCGATGTGGATATAGGTGCTATCCCCGGGGTTCAGACGACATTCTCCACCTGGCAGCATTTCGCCGTGGTAGCAGTCTGGGCGCTTTTCCACCAAAATGGGACAACCGGGCAAATGCTCCAGGTCGGCCAAGGAGAGCTGCGCCAAGCGCTGCGGATCCTGAGAGGCACCTGCCCAAGCTGCTTGATCCCGCAATTTGTAGTTCTCGATCCGCAAGGGATCCCCCAATACCTGGAGCACCCGGCTGCGATAAAACTGGCCCGGCGTGTGCTGGTTAAATTGCTCGGTAAAAAAGCCGATCCCCTCCGAGAACAGGTGGGGAAGGCGCACGTACCAAAGGCTGACCGGCACAAACCACACCGGCTCTGCCATCGCCTGGGTGCGGTTGCTGTAGTAGCCCTCCAGCCAGTTGGCCAGGGTGTACAAGTCGGAATTGGATTTTTCGTCTACCATAAGGGACTATGACAAAACTTACCCCCAGCTCTAGCTATAGCATTGCCCTGCGCATTCGCCTGCTCAACCAGCCGGGAGCCCTAGCCCGCGTCACCCAGGCCATTGCGGAAGTGGGAGGCAGCCTCAGCCAGATCGATCTCATCCACCAATCGGCAGCAGAAACGGTGCGAGAAATCTGTGTAGATGCCGTCAGCAGCGAGCATGCTCAGCAAATTTACGCCGCCGTTGCCTCCTTGGCCAATGTGAAGGTGGAGCGGGCGGTGGACCGCACCTTTGAGCTGCACCGCGGGGGAAAGCTGCAGGTGGTGGCCAAAAGCCCCCTGGAGAGCGCCGCCGATCTGGCCATGGCCTACACGCCGGGGGTGGGGCGGGTTTCCCTAGAAATTGCTGCCAACCCCGCCGCGGTCTATGAGTACACCATCAAGGGCAACAGTGTAGGCATTGTAACCGATGGCAGTGCGGTGCTGGGCTTGGGGAATGTCGGCCCGGAGGCAGCTTTGCCGGTGATGGAGGGGAAGGCGGCGCTGTTCAAGCGCTTTGCCGATATCGATGCCTTTCCTCTGTGCCTGGCCACTCAGGAGGTGGGGGAAATTGTAGAGACGGTGGTGCGCCTGGCGCCGGGATTTGGCGGCTTTAACCTGGAAGACATCAGCGCCCCTCGCTGCTTTGCCATTGAGTCTCAGCTCAAGGCCCGCCTCAACCTGCCGGTGTTTCACGACGATCAGCACGGCACCGCCATTGTGGTGCTGGCGGCGCTGCTGAATGCCCTGAAAGTGGTGAAAAAGAGCCTAGACGAGGTGCGCATTGTCCTCAACGGGGCCGGGGCAGCCGGCATTGCCGTGACGCAACTGCTGCAGCGGGCCGGGGCAGCCCACATCCTCGTCTGCGACCGCCAAGGGATCCTCAGCCGCTCCCGTTCCGATCTCACCCCCGAGAAGGCGGCCATTGCCGTCGAGGAGAAGGGATCCCTGGCAGAAGCCTTGGTGGGAGCGGATGTGTTTATTGGGGTGAGCGTGGCCAATGCCCTGACAGTGGAGATGGTAGAAAAAATGGCACCGGATCCCATCGTCTTTGCCCTGGCCAACCCGGTGCCCGAGATCCAGCCGGAGCTGGTGGGCAATCGGGTGGCAGTGATGGCCACGGGCCGCAGCGACTACCCCAACCAAATCAACAACGTGCTGGCCTTTCCGGGCGTGTTTCGCGGCGCCCTCGACTGCCGCGCCAAGCAGATCAACACCGAGATGTGCCTGGCTGCCGCTCAAGCCATTGCTGCCTTGATCCCTGCCGAAGAGTTGGATCCCCAGTGGATCATCCCCTCGGTCTTCGACGGGCGGGTGGTTCCTCAGGTGGCCGCTGCGGTAATCCAGGCTGCCCGCCAAACCGGCGTGGCCGGGATCCCTTGAGGGCTACCTAGGGCACCAGGTGACAAGCCACAAAATGCCCCGCGCTCACCTCGCGAAAGGCCGGGGGTGGATCTTGGCCTGTTCCTTCCCTGGGGGGAACTCACACCAGACGACCCAAGCGCTCCCGCAACTCAGCGGCGGCCTGCTCCAGGTGCTCAGGGGTGTAACCGGTGGTCTCTACCCTGACAGCAAGGTGGGTGTCCTGGCTCTGGTGGAGATGGATCCACAAGATGTGGCGGCCGTCCTCTGTTTTGCGGTTTGCAGCTTTGACGCTGTTTTTGGGGGCAGAGTAAGCGTGCGGGTCGTAGCGGACCAGATCCACCCAGGGAATGTCTCGCAGG
>NZ_JANSHS010000189.1:0-802 GCF_047461695.1 Synechococcus sp. R6-7 | reverse complement strand
AGCAGTGTTCAGCGTAAATGTATCAGGTGCCTTTTTAAGCGCTATCTAGCGCTATCTTAAGTTTGATAAAGCCAGCCTCATCTTGCCGACGATGACCTTCCCCATCTCTCCCTTAATTCGCTGCGCTGTGCAGGCTCTGTACTGGGGACTGGTTCTGCCCCTACCCATCCTGCTGGCTCGGCAACAGGCAACACCTCTTGAGCTGGGATCCCTTTGGATTGCTCTGCTGCTGGGATGGGGGGTAGTCCTGGGATCCCTGAGCCAGCAGATTCAGTTGGACGAAGAGGGCATGTAGGCCACCTACCCCAGTTGGGTGCCGCCTTTTGTGCGGCAGGAGTGGCAGATCCGGTGGGCCGATATCGAGCGCATTGAGCCCCGCTCCACCAGCCAGGGTGGTATGGTGTATTACTTGGTCAGCCGAGGGGGGGATCGCGTACTTTTGCCGATGCGGGTGACCAGGTTCAAGCAGCTGTTGGCTGAGATTCGACGGCACGCTCAACTGGAGATTGGCGGGCTGCGCCCCTACGTTCAGCCTTGGATGTACGGGCTCCTAGGATGTTTTGCTCTGCTTCTGTTGCTCTGGGATGGGATGGTCGCCATCTGGGTCTGGGCAAGTCCGGTGGGAACCTAGCGCAACCACAGACGGTTCCGGGTCTAGCCATCCCGACAGGGATCCCAGCTCCAGCGGGCGGTTGCAGTCCAGATCCCGCCCACGCCCTTCTGCGCAAGCGTTGCGGAGCAGCAGGATGGAAATTTGGAGCAGGTTGGAAATGAGCTGATACATTTACGCTGAACACTGCTG
>NZ_JANSHS010000188.1:0-17441 GCF_047461695.1 Synechococcus sp. R6-7 | reverse complement strand
AGGACTCCGTCCCGCTGACGCGATCAGCAGGTTTTGGGAAAGGTTGAAGGTTGTAAGTTGGCTCAGAAAAGGACTGGGTGTTTTGGGGCAGATGAAAAGTAGCTTAGTGCAGCTCGATTATCGAGTTTATAAGTTGGCGCGGCTGTTGAGCGAATATTTGGAGTTGGGGAAATGGGTTGCCCTGTCTGCTGGCTCGCTGGGTGAAGAGCCTTCTGGCAACGAACATCAAGCCTGGCTGCACAAATTTTCAGTTTACTTGTCAGAGCAGGCTCCTTGCCCTGGCCTCAAGGATCGGGATCCCGTAGGCTAGGTAGGCCCTCCCCTGCTGCACTCAACATCCTGCTGCACTCAACATGTGGATCCCTTCTTGGTGGCCGAAGCTCAGTTTTCAGGTTTGGCTGATCTTTATCGGTCGGCTGCTTTCCCAAACTGGAACCGGCTTTACCTTGTTTTATGCCAGTCTCTTTTTTGTGAATCAGGTGGGGCTGACCGCCACCCAAGTGGGCCTGGGGCTAGGCATTATGGCTTTTGCCGGGGTGTTTGGCCGCATCCTGGGCGGCTCGATGGCCGATGGAGCTTGGGGGCGCCGTTCCACTTTGATCCTCTCTCTGGCTATTTCCACCTTGGGGTCGTTTGGGTTTGCGCTCTCCTATGACTTCTGGAGTTTTGCCCTGGCCAATATGGCTGCAGGCTTGGGGCAGGGGTTGTACTGGCCGCCTGCGGAAGCGATTGTAGCAGATCTAACCACCCGTGAGCAGCGCAACGAAGCCTACGCTCTCAACCGTCTGGGGGATAACCTGGGCCTCAGCCTTGGGGTGGCTATGGCCAGCACGCTGGTGGCTCTGACGGGGGCCTATCGGCTCTTGTTTGTAATCGACGGTGTCACTTTTCTAATCTTTCTGGCAGTACTTTGGTTTTTTATCCGGGAAACTCGGGCGACTTGTCCGGCAGCAGAGCCTGTGTTGGCAGGTTGGAAAACCGCCCTTAGAGATCGCTCCCTTTTGGTGTTTGGCCTGTCGAATATCCTGTTCACCACCTATGTGGCCCAGCTCAGCAGCAGCATGCCCCTTTACTTCCGCAATGGGGTAGGGATCCCAGAGGTGCAAATCGGCATTTTGTTTGCCTTGCATGGGGCCTTGATCGCTCTGCTGCAGATGCCGGTGGCCCGTTGGTTGAATCGCCGGACGCGCATCCAAGGGTTGCAGGGATCCGCCCTGATGTGGGGGGTGGGATTTCTTTTGGTTTGGCTTAGCGGTCTGGCGGCGGAATTGGGGGCTCCGGCCCCGGCGGTGGCAGTCTTGGCGCTGGCGGTGCTCTCTTTGGCGTTGGTGAGCTACAACCCCTCTGCCTCTGCTTTGGTGGCGGATTTGGCGCCGGATCACTTGCGGGGGGTGTATCTGTCGGTCAACTCCCTCTGCTGGGCGGCGGGGTTTGCTCTTGGCCCAATGATTGGGGGGATGGCCTTGGACTTGCCGCAACCGTGGGCAAGCGGGTTGTGGATCTTTTGGGTGATCACCGTCAGTTGGGTTTGGGGGATCCTCCGCTTTCTGAACCGCATTCTGCCCTGCAAGGTGAATAGGGCCGCAGTGCCTCCGGTGATGGAGCCCGCTCCCCTCGGTGACGCAGAACGCTAGAGCCCAGGAAAGAAGCAGATTTTGGGATCCCAGTCTTGGCCAACAGCTGGTTAGAGTATGGATGTCGAACAGGAAGGCTAGTTCTGCTCTTGTAGCCTGCAATTTGGTCTCAACGGTGGAGGATCTGAATCATGAGCTTGATTGGCAACATCATCTGGCTAATCTTCGGGGGTTTGCTGACAGGTTTGGGCTACATCTTAGGAGGACTGAGCCTTTGCCTGACAATCATCGGCATTCCCTTTGGCTGGCAGAGCATCAAACTGGGGTTTGCAGTGCTTGCCCCCTTCGGAAAGGAAGTGGTGGAGTATCCCGATGCCAACAGCCCGCTGCTGCTGATCTTTAACGTCATCTGGCTATTGCTGTTTGGCTGGCCGTTGGTGCTTAACCATCTCTTCTGGGCTGTGATTCTGGCAATCACCATTGTTGGGATCCCCTTTGCCAAACAACACATGAAGTTAATTATTTTGTCGTTGTTGCCCTTTGGCCGAGATCTGCGCTGAGAAAGTGGGTGAACCTAGATTGTGGGTTTATTGAGGGGTACGGCCAAACTGGTTATTAGGCATTTCTCACTTGGGATGCAGGAGAGTTTTCTGTCGGGTTGTCAGGATTTGGGGTTGCCAATTGCCAAGGCTGCTCTCGGAGTTGCTCTATTGAACCATCGTCAAACTATTGGTAATGACTTGCCTCGTGTAATTTCCCCAAGTTTGAGCAGCTATGCTGCTGCTTCCTCGTGTTGGGCTGGAGTCATCATTGCCCAACCAAACGCCGGTCACCAGAGGAGGGTTGGGCGTGTAGCCGATAAAGAGCAGATCCTTGTTGGCGGTGGTGGTGCCGGTTTTACCGGCTTCTCCAATGCCGAGCCGGGCAGCAGTGCCGGTGCCGGAGCTGATCACCCCTTGCAGTACGGCTGTCATCTGTTGGGCGACGGTTTCTGGCAGGACAAGTCGCTGAGAGCGGGGATCCTCCCGACCAGGGTAAATCTCACGGCAGGTGCGAAAGTCGTTGGGGTTGGCGCAATCGCTGCTATCCAAGATGCGGCGGATGGTGTGGGGCCTTGACCAAAGGCCACGATTGGCAAAAGGAGTGAAGGCTGCTGTCAACTCCAGCAAGTTCACCTCCATGGTGCCAATCACCATAGAAGGATAGGGTTGCAACGGCGATTGGATGCCCATTTGCCGGGCCGTCGCCACCACTTGCTCTAGACCTACTTGTTGGGCCAACCGCAGGGCAATCACGTTTTCGGAGAGGATCAGGCCGCGGGCCAAATCCATAGGGGCCGATCCCGAGCGACAGCCCCGAAAGGTGAGGTTGCCCCAGGTGAGGGGCTCGCAAGACAACACTTGGGAGAGAGGGATCCCCTGGGTGAGGGCAGCCGCATAGGTGAACACTTTGAAGGTGGAGCCCGGCTGCCTTTGAGCTTGGGTAGCCCGGTTGAAGGGGCTGGCGTTGTAGTCGATCCCGCCCACCAAAGCCAGCACTTCGCCGTTGCGGCTGTCGAGACTGACCAAAGCGCCTTGGCTGAAGCCCAAGCGGGATCCCGACTCGCGCACCGTTTGGGCCAGGACTTGCTCTGCCAAACGCTGGTAGGGCAGATGCACCGTGGTTTCGATGATGAAGTTGCCCTCTGCCGAGAGGTCTTGGCCCAAGAGCTGCCGCAGCTCCTGGAAGACAGCGCTGTAAAAGTAGGGAGCAACTGTCATGGTTTGGGAGCGCAAATTGGGGTTGAGGGTGAGGCGACTGCGCCGGGCCCGCCGAATCTCCTCTTCGGGGAAGACTTTCAGCTCGCTCAGGCGATCCAAAACCCGATCCCGGCCCCGAACGGCGGCATCATAGTTGGCGACGGGGTTAAAGGCGTTGGGCGCGGGCAAAATGGCCGCCAAGGTCGCAGCTTCGGAAAGGCTGAGCTGGCGGCTTGGGATCCCGAAATAGAACTGGGCGGCAGTCTCAAAGCCGTAGATGCCGTTGCCCAGGTAAACATTGTTGAGGTAGAGAGCGAGGATTTCGTCTTTGCTGTAGCGCTGTTCCAGCTTCAGGGCAGCGACGGCCTCCCGCAGCTTGCGCCCAAAGGTATTGCCGGAGCCGGTGTAGTCCCGCAGCACGGTGCGGGCCAGTTGTTGGCTGATGGAGCTGCCCCCCTGCTGCACTTCCCCCGAGCGCAGGTTCACCCAAAAGGCGCGGGCAATGCCCAGCAGATCCACCCCAAAGTGGGAGTAAAAGCGGTGATCTTCGGCGGCGACCACCACCTTGGGCAGAATTGGGCCAAAAGCTTCTAGGTTGGGCAGCTCCCGGTAGGTGTCCCCCTGATGGCGGCGCAGCTCCGTCTGCTGATCCCCGGCCAGGACGATCAGGGGGTTGCGATCTGCGGAGAGGGGTGGCTCCACTGAGAACTTGCTCCACTCATGGCCGATCCAAATCCTCGCCCCCAGCCCCAAGACCACCATCAGGATGAGGCAGCCGCGCACCCCATACACCTGTGGTGGGGGTGGATCCAGCACTTGAATCCAGACGCTCTCCGGATCCCGAGGCGGGCCAAGGCTCAGTTGCTGGCCATGCCGCAAGATCACCCGGCGCACCCGCTCGGCGCCACCGAAGGGTTTGAGGCGGAAAACGCCGTTGGTCGAGTCTTGATCTTCTAGCTGGTAGCGACCGGCATTCCACCCCAGCCAGTAGAGAATAGGGGGCAACGGGATCCGCCAACCCAGACCGGGCAGGCGCCAATCCGGGCGGGGACGGATGTGGGCGTGGAGATGGCTCACCGCGGGGGCAGGGATGCGAATGGTGGCCACCGTCTGGCTGCGACCGAGAATGTCGGATCCCTTCAGGGCAACCACCTGGGGGGGCTCTCCTGGGCAGGTAATCCGCAGGCGCACCGGGCGCTTGGGGGGAGGAGGTTCGGGGGGTTTGAGGAGAGCTGTAGGCCCGACAGGGAAAGGCCTCGCCAGAGTTTTGAAGAGGCGAGCGACGGTGCTCAACAGCGGCTTTTTGTCTTCAGAAGCAGACATGGCTCAGTCCCCCCGCAATTCGCGCGCACGGCGCAGCAGCTCCTGCATGGTCTGGCCGGGACGAGGGCCGCCTGCTGCTGAATTGAGGTTACGGGCCTTAGGAGGCCGGGCAACAGGGGCAGCCGGGGGTAGGGTAGGAAAGGAGGGGGAAGGTGGTGGAGCACCGCTGGGCAGCGTGGGATCCCAGAGGGCCATGTAAAGATGGCCTTGGGCGTTGCGTTCGATCCTGCCGGCCCAGGGGCCAACGCGGAATTGCACTCGCCCGGAACGTCCCTCGCGCACAGCCTGCAGTTCTCGCTGCAGTTGAGCAGGCAAGGGGGCTTGCAGCATATCCTCCAAGAGTCCTTCCACTTGCGGGGTGGGTACGCCATCGGTGACGGTGGCTTCGGTTTGCCGCAGGGCCAGACTGGATGCGTCGTAGAGCAGGCCCAGGTTCACCCCGCCAAGGCGATACAGGTCATACACGGTATTGGGCCAAGCGCCCTGCCCCTGCTGGTTGGGGGATCCCAGGCTGGCTCGTACCGTCTCGCGGGAAGTCTCCAGGGGAAAGGCGCGAAACACCGGCTCGCTCCTGTTGTAGGGTTCCAGCTCCGGCGCGGGATCCCGCCGTTTGCTCCGCTCTGAAGCCAAAACAAGGAACTCAGGGATCCCCTCCAGCGGCGGCTCCTCGCTCGAACCACTCTCCTCAGACAGGGGATGGGCATTCTCTGGGGCAATGGGATCTTCCACTGCCGGACGAGATCCTGGCCCGGAAACACGGGGGGCCGAGGGGCGCTGCAGCAACTGTCCCCATTGCCAACTCACCAAAACCCAGCCCAGCAGCCCGCCCATCAGAAAGGGAATCAGGCGCACCCAAAGCAGGGATCCCCCGTTCTCGACCTCCGTGGCCGCCGTCAGGGGCCTGAGCCGCAGAGTACCGGCTGTAACCAAGGACGGCGCAGCGGCAGGGAGACCTCCAGAAAGTGGGCCAGAGGCAGCCTCTTCCGACGAGGCGACTGGGACCTGAGGGGCAATAGATCCCTGTGCTCTGGCTTGAATGTGCTCCAGCTCCGCCAACACATTGGCCACCGACTGCGGGCGGGCGGCAGGATCTTTGGCCAGGCAACCGAGGATCAAGTCAGACAAACCGGCGGGCAGCGCGAACTTCAATCCCAGATCTTCCAGAGGAATGGGGCGGCGCTTGTGGTGGGCCTGGTACCAGCCCGGGAAAGATTCGGTGGTGGGCTTGAGGGGCATCTGGCCAGACACCATCTGGTACAGCATGATCCCGAAGCTGTAGATATCGGAACGGGCGTCCAGCGGCAACCCTTCCAGCTGTTCCGGGGAAGAATAGGCCAGCGTTCCCAGGTAGGCATGGGTAAAGCTCAAAGATTCATGGCTGTTGAGCAGCTTGGCAATGCCGAAATCCACCAGCTTCGCCAGTTCCCCAAAACTGTCATCGGCCACCACGATCACATTGGCCGGCTTCAAATCGCGGTGGATCACCTGTACCCTTTGCCCTTCCATGAGGATCCCCTCGTGGGCTGCTTTCAACCCCAAGCCAATTTGACGGGCCAGCCGGAAGAAGCGCTCCAAAGGCAAAGCCCCCGCGGCCAGAATATCCTTGAGGGTCTTGCCGTTCAGGTATTCCATCACATAGAAGGGCACCTCATCGGGGGTAATACCATAGTCATTGACTTTGACAATGTGCAGGCTTTTTTGGCCCAAAGCCGCGCAGGCTTTCGCTTCCCGTTCAAAGCGCAGGCGGGTGCGCTGATCCATTGCCGGCTGGGAAAGCAGCTTGACAGCCACTTCCACCCCACCAAAGAGCAAATCTTGAGCCAAATAGACTCGCCCCATGCCTCCCTGTCCCAGCAGATGTACGAGTCGATAACGCTGAGCCAAGAGGCGGCCCAAAAAGGGATCCGACGCAGTAAACATAGGGAATCGCGGCGGTACGGAGAACAGGTTTGCAAGAGTCTCGAAGGGATCCGGCAGGAGCGGGCTACCTCTACCATAAGCACTGGAGCCGTCATAGGCCATGCTCGCCGCCGTCAATCCAGTTGCCCTTGATGTCTTTGCCAATTGTTTACCACCCCGACTACAGTGCCCCCCTGCCGCCGGACCACCGCTTTCCCATGCCGAAATTTCGCCTCTTGCAAGAGCTGCTGCTGCGGGAAGGGGTGATCCGCCCCCAGCAAGTGCACCACCCTGAGCTGCCCCCTCTCGCCTGGATTGAGTCGGTACATACCCCTGAGTACGTCAGGGCCTACTGTGAGGGATCCCTGGAGGCCAAGCTGCAGCGGCGCATCGGCCTGCCCTGGAGCCCGGAGCTGGTGCAGCGCACCTGTCGAGCGGTGGGGGGTACCGTCTTGACCGCCCAATTGGCCCTGCGCCACGGCCTGGCCTGCAACACCGCCGGCGGCACCCACCATGCCTTCCCCGCCTACGGCTCCGGCTTTTGTATCTTCAACGACCTGGCCATTGCCGCCCAAGTCTTGCTGCAGCAAGGGCTAGTGCAAAGGCTCTTGATCGTGGATTTGGATGTCCACCAGGGAGATGGCACTGCTTGGATCTTCCGCTCCGAGCCGCGGGTGTTCACCTTTTCCATGCACTGCGAGGCCAATTTCCCCGCCACCAAGCAGCAGAGCGACCTGGACGTGGCCCTGCCGGTAGGCATGGAAGATGAAGCCTATCTCCAGACTTTGGCCGACCACTTGCCCGATCTGTTGGCTCAGGTGCGACCTGACCTGGTGCTCTACGATGCCGGTGTGGATCCCCACGAGGAAGATCTCCTGGGCAAGCTGGCCCTTAGCGACCAGGGCCTGTTTCGGCGGGACATGCAGGTGCTGAACACTTGTCTAAAGCAGGGCTATCCTGTCGCCTGCGTCATCGGCGGCGGCTACGGCAAAGACCTCGACCGCCTCGTGTATCGCCACTCCCTGCTGCACCGGGCTGCCAGCGAAGTGTACCGCCAATACCGTCTCTAGCCGGGGGCAAACTAGGCGTATTCGGCAATCACCACCGTGATGTTGTCTCGCCCGCCCCGCTCTTTGGCCGCTTCGATGAGTTTTAGAGGAAGCTGCTCCAAATCTTCCACCTGCAGGCAATACTCGATGATCACTTCGTCGTCTAACTCCTCCGTCAGGCCGTCGCTACACAACAGCAGGCGATCCCCCGGACGCACGGTAATCGGCTGCACAGAAGGCGGCCCGGCATCAGGCCGGCCCAGGCAGCGCTCGAGAATATGTCGCCAAGGGTGAATCCGGGCCTGCTCATAGGTCAGCTCCCCCAGTCGAATGGAGCGAGCCACTAAGGTGTGATCTTCGGTCATTTGCTGCATTTCGGATCCCCGTAGGCGATAGAGGCGAGAATCGCCAATGTGAGCACTCCAGCAGTTGCCTTTGGGATCCACCATGGCCACCACCACCGTAGTGCCCATGTCTGCCCGCTCTGGATTTTCCCGCTGATCCTTGAGGATGGCACTGTTGGCTGCTTCTACGGCTTCGCTGAGCAACCGGGGTGCCGGCACGTTTTTCCAGCCTCGATCTAGATATTCTCGGATGGTCTCGACAGCCAACAGGCTGGCTGTAGCCCCGGCAGCATGTCCTCCCATACCATCGGCAACAATAAAATAGCGCCCCTCCGGATCGCAGTAGTAGGCATCCTGATTGCTGCTGCGGATCTTGCCGGGATCCGTAGCGCAGGCATATCGTCGCATCACATCAATCGCTCTGACCGATTCAACCTTAAGAGTACTCTGATTAAAGCAAGAGCAGCGAGGGCAGCCAAAACCAAAGTGATAACCGTTAAGGTAGCATGTCCGGCCAAAAAGAGCTGAGTTGCGCTCAAAAAAAAGGCCGCAAACAACACCCCGTAAATGACTCCCAGCCCGGTGTTGTTCAGCTTGCGCAGCAAGCGCTCCGTCTCGCTGGATCGCACCCGCAGGCGCAGCTCCCCTTGTTCTATCTTGCTCAAGGTCGACTCGATCCGGCGCGGCAAGCTGAGGCTGCTGCTGGTGAACTCAGCCGCTTGACGGCCAACCTGGGCCAAGAGGGTCTCGGTCTCGCTTCCGTTTAAACTCATCAGCTCCTCCGCAAAGGGTTTGGCCACCTCCATAAAGTCGAACTCCGGATCCAACCCTTTCCCCAATCCCTCCAGCGTGGTCAGGGCCCGCATCACAAAGGTGAAGGTAGCCGGAAAACGAAACGGCTGATCGTAGGCCAGCTCGTAAAGGTCTTCGCTAATGGCCGCCACCGAGATTTCTCCCGAGTTGCTGGAAAAGGGTTTGTCCATAAAGTGATCCAGCATGTACTGCACCGAGCGGCGCACCGGAGCCAGATCGGCGGTGGGCACCAGCACCCCCAGTTCCACCAGCGAGGCCACCACCTGATCGGCATTTTTGGAGACCACACCTGCCAGCGTGCCCATCAGCTTTTCTTTCACATCGGAGGGCAGGCGGCCCATCATGCCGAAGTCGTAGAAGATCAGCGTGCCATCGGGCTTCACGGCAATGTTGCCGGGGTGGGGATCGGCGTGAAAAAAACCATCCTTGAGCAGTTGCCGCAGATAAGCCTCTGCCCCCAGACGAGCCAAAACCTTGCGATCCAACCCTGCCGCACTCAAGGCTTCGTAATCGCTGATTTTGATCCCCGGCAGGTATTCCAATGTCAACAGGCGAGGAGAGGTGTAACGCCAATACACTTTGGGAACAGCAATTTGCGGCATATCCCGAAAGTTGCGACGGAAGGTATCGGCATTGCGGCCCTCATTGAGATAATCCACCTCTTCCCAGAGGGTGCGCCGACACTCTTCGTAGATGCCGATCCAGTCGCGGCCCGGCCCGCCCCAAGAGGTGCGATACTGAAAGAACTCGGCAATCCCACGGCAGATCTCCAAATCGATGGTGAACAGCCGGGTCAGCCCCGGACGCTGCACCTTCACCACCACCTCTTCCCCGGTTTTGAGCTTGGCGCGATGCACCTGCCCCAAGCTGGCAGCGGCCAAAGGGGTGGGATCAAAGTAGCTGTAGATTTGGGTTATCGGCCTGCCCAGCTCCTGCTGCACAATTGCCGCCACCTGTTCGTAGCTGAAAGCAGGCACCCGATCCTGCAGCTTGGAGAGCTCCTCGACATATTCCGAGGGGAAGAGATCGGCGCGGGTGGAGAAAAACTGCCCCACTTTAATAAAAGTAGGGCCTAAGTTAAGCAGCGTTTCGCGGATCCAAATGGCTCTGGCCCGGCGGCGCTGGGCCTTTCGCTCGGGCGTGGGTTGTCCCCCATAGCTCCAAGCCTGCTGATCCAGCCAAAGGTAAAACAGCCAGGTGAGCACAAATCGCCAAATGTCCAGCATGCGGCCCTGGCGATTATAGTTCTCCCGGGCCCAACGGTAGGCAGTATAGGGCTTGACGGGTTGTGATCCCAAAGAGGTTGAAGCCTGGGATCCCAGTGTGCTGGCACTCAAGCGTTTCGACTCCGATATTTCTGCAACTCGGAGCGCAACTGCGCCACTTCTGCCCGCAAGTCGTCCAGAGTTGCCTGCAGATCTTCTGTCTGGAAAGGAGGCGGCACCCTTTCCTGAGCGGCCACGGATGCTTCTGCCTCAGCTCGGGTCATGACATCCTGGGCAAAGGTTTGCCAGCCCTCCTGCAGCTCGGCCCACACCTTGCCCACTTCTCCGGCAATATCGGTGAGGGCGCTTTCCAAACGCTCCCGTAGGACATCCGCCACAGCCTTGCCGACAAAAAAAGCCCGCACAACCGGATTCTTCATGCGACCCAAGTGTTAAGAAGCATCACCAGGATTATAACGAATCTTGCCCCAGGCACAGCGGCAGGCCGACCCATCCGAACAGCCTCGGATCGATCGGCCCGGCAGAGCCCGCAAAGGGTTGTCCCCGGAAGCTTGCCCAGTCCTAGCGGCGGCTGGTGGTCATGTCCGGGATCTTCAGATCGAAGACGCTGATGTTTTGCCGCGCTGCCGGCTTGGGATTGAGCATGCGGGCCATGTTGAGGAAGTTTTCTGGATCCCCGGGTTTGGGAGGACGGGTGAGACGATAGGTGCGCACCACTTCCCGCGTCGAGCGCTTCACGCCGGAGACATCGCGCCAACGAGCTCCATAGCGGGGGGTTACCAGGTTGGCGGGCTTTTCCGACAGGCGACGGCGTTGGTAAGGCACCACATCGTCCCCAAAGGCGGCATTGTACTCTTCGCTATCCACCACAGCGTCGATGAAGCCATCTAGCCCCTTGGTGGCAACGATGATGGAGTACTTGATGCGCTCCTGTTGGCTGTAGGTGGGCCGACCCAAAAAGCGCTGGAAGGTGACCTCGATGAAGCGGTAGTTGTCGTTGGGAACCATGACCAGATCCCGGTACACCTCCGACTTGCCCAGGCCGCGCACAAACTCTTTGACCGAGATCGCCCCGTTGCGCAATTGGGACTCCAGAGCTTTTTGCCGATAACTCTCCAGCATCAGATGCTCGCTGAAGATCTGGCGATAGGCAGCGCGAATGATGTTGTCGATACCTGTCGGGTCGTCAGGACGGTAGACGGGCGGGGTTTCGTCGCTGGGCACAAAGTAGCGAGGCACCCGCTCATTTTGGGTGGTGGGGCGATCGGCAAGCAACGGAAGAGACATAGGTGGTGCTCCTGAAAAAACGAGAAAAACCGAGAAAGACACACTAGAGCAGAGAAGCTAAGGCTCGGCAGCCAATTCCTGCCAGCTCATCTGGGCGCGGAGAGGGATCAGAGGATCGGCATCTTCCAGGGCCATCTGGAGCGCAGCCTCGACTGAGGGGCGCAGAGATTGTTCACCCTGGCGAGCCAAGTCCGTCAGGGATCCGACGGCGGCATAGCGGACTCCCCAATCGGCATCGGCAAGACATTGCCGCAATAGGTGCAAGGCTCGCTCTTGATCGGGCAAGGGCCGCTTGGCCGCCACCCGTCCCAGCCCGCGGGTCGCCGCCCGTCGCACACTGGGGGCAAAGTCCGCCACAATGGCTTCCGCCAAAAAGGGGTAGGCATCCCCATGGCCAATACGGGCCAGAGCCCGCACCGAATAGGCCCGCGCCCCATAGTCAAAACCGTCAATATGGCTCAGCAAGGGCTGCACCGCGGCTTCCCCAAAGCGCAGCACCTCCTCCAGAGCAGCCTCCCCAACTGCAGGGCGATTAAACCCAAAGGCGCGAATTAAGATGGGGATCCCTTCCACTTGGCCCAAAGCGCCCAGCGCCCTCACCACCCGCAACAATTCCTCAGGCGACGTGGCCTGCTCCAACTCTGCCGCCAGTTGAGCCACAGCAGTGGGAAGCGCTTGAGCAGCCGAGGTGGAGGACATAAGCAACGAGTAGTCAAAGGTACAGTTGAAGCATCTGAAATGATCTAAATCAAAGGCACTGAGCGCCCCAAAATCCTAAAAGAGCCTCTCCAGTTGCGGAAGGATCGCTGCCGCCACCTGAGCCGGCGGCACCCACCCCAACTGAAGCGCCACATCGAACAGCCGCTTCAGAGCATTGATGCGCAGGTTGAGAGCCACGTCGGCTGTGGCCAGCAGCGGCGCCCCCGCCACCCATCCCGATTCGGCCAGGTCGAACAAAGCGGCCTGTCGTAGGCTGGAGTTGGAGTGGGCCAGTAGCGCCACCAGGATTTGGGTCAGCTCCTCGGCTTGCGTAAAGCGATAGAGCACCCAAGCCGCTGCAGAACGCACCCGCTCAGAGGGATGGTTCAAAAAGGGCCGGATCGCTGCCTCAGCCTCGGTGGCCTGAAGCTGACCCAAGGCCTCGATAAGGGCTTCCCAGGGCTGCTCCTGCTCGCGGGACTGCAACAGTGCCAGCAAGGGATCCACCGCTCGCTTGTCCCCCAATTGAGCCAAGGCATAGGCAGCCTCTTCCCGCACATGAAAGTCGGTACAAGTGAGCGCCTCGATCAAACCGGGCACGGCCCGCGCATCCCCGATTTGCCCCAGGGCCTTAGCGGCATTGCGGCGCAGAGGATAGCCCCCCAAGGCAGTGCGATCCCGCTCATCCTGCAACGCCAAAAGCAGCGGCTCTACCCCCCTTGGATCCCGAACTGTGCCCAGGTACCAGGCAGCATAGTACCGATCTTGCAAGTCATCCCCCTGCAGCCGGGCTATCGCCTGCTCCCAAGTGAGCTGCTGCGGCAGCACCGCCGTGTTGGATGCCATACGAACCGTTGCAGAGCTGTTCATGACACCTGGGCAACCTTGCCGGTAACTTCAGTCGGCCGTCGGGCCTCCCTCACTCAGCAGCGCCGTTGCCCTGAGCGGGAGAGGCATTGGCTCCCGACAAGGCAGTGACCTGCACGATTTTGCCACCCATCCGCAGAATGCGCTGCATCTCGGCAGACAACCGACTGTAGGGAACGGTGGTGCTCAGGGTGCTGCGGCGAACTTTGGCAGAGGTGGCCAGAGCATCGGGCGGGTTGAGCAGACCGGTGTACTCAACTCGGTAAACCCGGCTGCCGGCTTCTGTCAGGGCTTCAGGGCTGGTGGTGCTTTGACCAAACATCGCTTTCCCCAGGTATCTATGAGACTTCGTTTGGAAGACAGGCAAACTGACCAGCGAACAAGCCGTACCGGCTATTCTCGCGAACCAGCACGCTGCCGTTGGGCAATGCCTACAATCCAAAGGCTAACTACCCCAGACTGGAGAGCAGGCGACCAACCCAACCGGCTTAAGAGAAGCCAAGGCGCCAAACCAACCTGGAAACAGGTGGAATAGACCTCTTTGGAGCCGTCGCCTGCTCTGGAGAGACACACAATTGGAAGACAAAGAAAGAGATCGTCCACTCCCAACAAGCAGGGATCTCTGCCCTAGGATCCCCTAGCTGAGGGCGTTGATGGCGTAATCGAAGTAGATGGCAGCTTCGTTGGCCGCTTGACCGCTCAGCATGCCCAGAGCGCGGCTCTTCATGTACTGCAGAGCCACGATGTACCAGCTGGGAGAGAGGTTAAAGGAGCGGTTCACTTCCCGCAGTCCGGCCACCAGGTATTCATCGAGGGGGCCGGTGCCACCTGCAACCAGAGAATAGGTAATGAAGCGGAGGTAGTAGCCGATGTCGCGGGCACACTTGGCTTGAAACACATCGCCGTGGCCCATTTCACCCGGCTGAGTCAGGTAAGGGAACCTCTTGAACACTTCCTGCACCGCTTCCCGCACCAGAGTTTGCTGGTTGTTGGTTAGGACACGGGCCGCTTCCAGAGAAGCAGCAGCACGCTGGTAACGACCATTCACGGCCTGCAGCTCGCTGGCATTCAGAAAACGCCCTTGATTGTCAGCGGCAGCAATCGCTTCAGTGATGACGGTTTTCACCTTGCAACTCCTAAATTCATCAATTGTGTTGTTAACGAACATTCTGTAGGAAAGGCGGACTGGATCTCCACCTGCCTATCAGAAATGAAGGGATCTAACCGATCTAAAAAGGGACGACTAAGCCAGCTTCGACCCAAAGCTCAAACGATGGCGGCAGCAGCCTTATCGAAGTAGCTGGCCACTTCGCTTTGCAGCGCAGAGCAGTCGCCAGGGGTGATGCCTTTCGGATCCATGATCTTGGCCAGGGCTTCTTTCTTCATGGCAGCAATGGCATTGGCCACAGAAGTGGTGGGCACCCCCAGAGCAATGTAGGTTTCCCGCAGGCCGTTCAGGCAGCGATCTTCCAGCACAGAGCTATCCCCGGCCAAGGTGGCATAGGTGATGTAGCGCAGGATGATCTCCATGTCCCGTAGGCAGGCAGCCATGCGGCGGTTGGTGTAGGCATTGCCGCCGGGAGCGATCAGATCTGGCTCTTGAGCAAACAAAGAGCGAGCTGCATTGGTTACGATTTGGGCGGCATTGCTGGTCATGCGGTTGACAGCATCTAGGCGCTTGTTGCCCTCTGCCACCAAAGCCGCCAAACGGTCAAAGTCTTGGTCACTTAAAAAGGCACCGCGTGCATCTGCCTGAGCGATCACCCGGGTAAAAGCATCTTGCATGATGGATCTCCTTCTGGTCTTTCCAAAAAGCGATGAGCGACTGGCTGAACCTCCCAAAAGCCGAATCCCAAGCTTTTTTGCGGGATTCTCTTTGACCCCCAAAAATCAAGGATTCCGTGGCAGCAGACCCCCCACCGAACCCCTAAATTTTTAGATAGGTCAAGAACCTCTGCGACTTTCAGACAGCCGAGCATCCAGCCTAATTTTATATCGCGGGATGGATGAGTGTTTTGTGAAGATTTGCAAACCTACCAACCCCAAAATGTCTGCCTAGGCTGGGATCCCTGGACTATGGGGCGCAGCAGGGGGGAAATGGGTCTGCGGGCTGGCTCACAAAATGTAAACATTTGTTTTGAGATGGAAGCAGTCTGAGTGGGCACCTTCCTGAACAGAAGTTAACACTCTGGAGTGGTCACCTCTTGCAGGGCCGCTTTGAGGGCTCGACAAAAGTGAGCTATTTGTTGCAGTCCTTCTTCAGGCGTGGGGGCTTTGGCCAGCCGTTGCACAAATGCGCTGCCCACAATCGCCGCATCTGCTCCCCAGAGAGCGATCTGGCGGGCCTGGTCGGGAGTGGAGATGCCGAAGCCCACCCCAATCGGCAGGGGGGTTTGTTGGCGCAGTTGCTGCAGCAAAGCCGGGATCCGCTTTTCCAGGGTGGCCCGTTCGCCGGTAACGCCGGTAGTGCTGACCAAGTAGACAAAGCCACTGGACTGCTGGGCAATGCGGCCCATCCGCTCTGGGGGGCTGGTAGGTGCCACCAGCAGGATGAGGTCGATCCCTTCGGCCTGGGCTGCTTGTCGCAGGGATCCCGCCTCTTCCAGAGGCAGATCGGGGACGACCAAGCCGGCACAGCCGGCCTGCCGCAGTTGATGCAGAAAGTTGGGGATGCCGAGCTGGTGGATGGGGTTGTAGTAGGTGAACAGGATCAGGGGGGCCTGCAGCGAGAGACAGCGCAAGCCTTGTAGAATGGCGCCCAAAGTGACTCCCCGACTGAGGGCGCGGGTGGCTGCTGCTTGGATCACCGGCCCATCCGCCAAGGGATCCGAGTAGGGTACCCCCAGCTCGATAAGATCGGCGCCGCTCTGATCCAGAACCTGCAAAGCCTCAAAGGTGGTTTCCAAGTTGGGATCCCCAGCGGTGAGGTAGGGGATGAGGGCTTTTTCACCACGGCTGCGCAGCGCCTGAAAGCAGGCTGTGATCCGAGTGGGCATGGGATCCATTCGATTCTGAGGAGATTGAGAGCATCCCCCACTGTAGCGTCTGCCGGGATCCCTAGGGGAGAGGCACGAAATCGTAGCCGGTACCGGAGCGGTTGCCGGGCTCAACCCGCACCAGCACGTTGGGAGCGTTGCGGTCGCCGGAGGGCAAAAAGCGCACCTCTCCCGAAGCCCCGTCCTGGAGGAGGAAGTTGGGATCCTGCAAACGGGCCAGCACAGCGTTGCGGCTGGTGGCTCCTTGGCTGAAAGCTTGCAAGAAAACCCGGGTGGCATCATAAGCCAGAGCAGTGCGCCAATTGACCTGCCCTCCCCAAAGCTGAGCCGCCGCCTGGGCAAAGCCGCGGTTGCGAGGCACCTGAGGATGCCAGGGCACCGCCACCACCAAGCCCTCTACCGCTGCTCCCCCGTCTTGCAATGTGGTGAGGCTGAAGAGCACATCGCCGCCCAAAAGGGCAAGGGGCCTACCGGTTGCAGCGTTCTCGCGGGCTACGGCCAGCGCTTTTTCGGCTACGGAAGCCGTGGGAGCTAAAAAAGCTACCTGGGCTCCTTGGCCGACGGCCCTTTGCAGGCTGGCCTGGGGGTTGAAGTCCGACGCCGATAAGTCGAACTCCGCCAGCACGATGCCCCCTTCGCTGGTCAGGGTGGAGGCAAAGGCATCGCGCAAGCTGGAGCTGTAGGCGCTGTTGGGGTTGTAGAAGATGGCCACCCTTTGCAACCGCAACGTGTTGAGAGCATAACGGGCCAGTTGCGTGCCGGCCACTTGATCGGAGGGCACGGTGCGAAAAATGGCATCCCCCAGCATGCTGATGCGGGTGCTGGTGGAGGTGGAGGAGATCATCGCCAAGCCGGCAGGCTGATAAACCTCGGCTGCAGCCAGGGTGGCATCGCTGGTGTTATGGCCAATCACCCCCAAGATCTCAGGCTGCGCCACCAGGGCTTTGGCCACCGCCGTTGCTCGCTCAGGGTTATCGCCATCGTCGGCAATCACTACCCGCAGCAGCCGTCCTCCGATTCCCCCCTGTTGGAAAAGCTCCTCCTGAGCTTGCGCCACCCCGCGCAGGGTCTCTTTGGCGCGGTTGGGGTTGCTGGAGATGGGCACCACCACCGCCAGGCTCAAGGGACTGCCCTGCTGCTGGGCACGGGCATTGTTCAAGAAAATGCGAGCTTCCGGGTCGTTGCGGTTGCTTTGCAGCCCCATCTCCAACACCGGGATGGCTGCGCTGAGGTTACCTTGGCGCAACAGCTCTGCAGCGGCAACGGCAGCGGGACTGCTATCGGCAAACAAGGTGCGCTCGCCGCTGGTCAGGAGCAGATCTTGTGCTCCACCCCCCAACCCTGGCAGCGATACTGGCGGTAGAGAAATGCCTTCCGGCCAGCGAACATAGCCCGCCCGCCAAGCACGATGACCGCCCCAGAGGAGCAATAGCCCCAAGGCAATGTAGACAATGGGTGGTGGAGACTTGGCAACCATATTTGGCAACCATATATAGAGAGAGAAAACGCTAGCTTTTGGCCAGCAAAGACACTGCTTGTATCCTCAGGAATCCTCAAAAGTCATCTTTCCAAGGATCTCTAAGGATCTCCGACTATGCATCAGCATGAGTGCGGGAGTATGTCAC
>NZ_JANSHS010000187.1:0-1382 GCF_047461695.1 Synechococcus sp. R6-7 | reverse complement strand
GCAGTGTTCAGCGTAAATGTATCAGCACAGAGTCCCCTACTGGGAAATACTCAGGGCAGAACTCCGTCCTGCTCTCGGGGTTCTCCATAGCACCAGTGCGAACGGCCAGCCTAGGCAGAGACCGGATGATCCCCTTCAATGGCCCGCACTTGCTCCACAAAGAATTCTTCTAGGGATTGCCGTTGCCAATGCAAGTCGGTGACCAGTGCCCCCGCTTGGTTCAAAAGGCTCAGCAACTCCGGTAGGGATCCACTCCATTCCCCCGACCAATGGGATCCCTGAATCGAGAAGTGCTCTAGGCGGTCGCGGAACTGTTCGACGGCGCCACCGTGCCCCTGTACCCGATAGCTTTTGCTCTCTCCCAGCAAGTCATCCAAAGTTCCCTGATGCACCAATTTGCCGCCGATGATCAGGCCGACTCGGTTGCAGATGACTTCCACATCCGCCAGGATATGGCTGTTGAAAAACACCGTTTTACCCTGCCGCTTGAGGGACAGGATGATCTCGCGCATTTGGTAGCGGCCCATCGGATCCAACCCCGACATCGGCTCATCCAGAAACACCAGCTCTGGGTCGTTGATCAGCGCTTGGGCCATGCCAGTGCGCTGCAGCATGCCCTTGGAGTAGGTGCGCAGTTGTTTTTTGCGGGCCGTATCTATAGAAAGCCCCACCAGCTCCAGCAGTTGCGGGATCCGCTCCTTCAACAGGCTATTGGGCAGACCAAACACCTTGCCGGCAAACTGGAGAAACTCCCATGCCGTCAAGTAATCGTAAAAATAGGGGTTCTCCGGCAAATATCCCACCTGTTGCTTGATGGAGCGATCCCCCAGGGGTTTGCCCAGCAAAGTGCCGCTGCCGCGGGTGGGCTCCACAATGCCCAGTAGGCATTTGATGGTGGTGGTTTTCCCGGCCCCGTTGGGCCCCAGCAGCCCAAAGGTTTCTCCGCGGGCCACAGTCAGAGAAAAATCTTTGAGGGGGCTGACCACCTTGTTCAGCCAAAATCCTGTGCGATAGGTTTTGGTCAGGCCGGTGATGGCCATGACCGGCTCTGGTGCCGCGAACGCTTCTGCTGGGGAAGTGGGGGTCTCGCTCATGGACTCGCTCGTAGGTATGTTGGAGTTGAGGGAGAAAAAGGTGCCGCGAACACCGAGTTAAGGAGCACACAGTCCGCCAGGCGATAGGCTACCCAGCCTAACCTTTAGTTTACCCACAGGCTTTGTCCCAGCCTAGGCTTGCCGCAGCACTTCCGGTAGAGGAAAGGGGCCAGAGCAAACATACTCCGCGTAGGTATCCGCTTCATTCGCAACAGCGGTGCGGTTCCTTTGCCGTAGGCACAGCACTTTGCTCTGACCTCCCTTCAGCTAGAAATCGCAGGAGCCCCG
>NZ_JANSHS010000186.1:0-1239 GCF_047461695.1 Synechococcus sp. R6-7 | reverse complement strand
GGGGGGTTTCAAAGGAATCGCGGCTGGCGCATTGATCATCATTATCTGTCTCGTGAGCTACAGGAGAAAGCCACCGCTTGCTGGATCGATGTTGAGCCACGGCGGGCCGAAAAACCCAGCGATCATGCCCCTGTCATTGTTGCCCTGGATATTTAAGCGCCTTGTTATAGTCATTTCAAGCTAGGTTGAGACACTCCCCAAACGCTCCCTGCCACTGCCTTCACCCCTTCTCTCAGAGGAAGAGGGGAGCCAGGCGGAAATGTTTCATTCCTGTTTAAATGACCATAACAGCTCATACCAACCAGCCATCCAATTAAAATGGAGCGGCCTCTTCGAGAATTTTCAGCAGGTGTTGCCGCTGTTCTGAGCTGAGGACCTGTCGCATTTCCAGAACTGCCTCAAAACGTTTGGCATTTACTTCTTGGCTTAGCTGTTGTACCCGCTGAAATTGAGCTGCCACTTCTGACTCAGGGGCATCGCTGACCAGCAACTCCCGCAATTGACGGCGGGCTGCCCTCCACTCCAAAATGCGATCCAACAACTCTTCCTGTTTGCGGTGGCGGATCTGCTGCAATTGCCGCAACTGCTCGTCGGAGAGGTTCAGCTCCCGCAAATTGCGAGCAAAGGGGCGGCGCAAATCCATCATTCGCAGGGGGCGGGGTTGGCCCATCACCGGTTCACCCAGGGATCCCAGGTAGAGTGGCAAAATGGGGATCCAAATCCAAGCATTTCTCATGGTTCTTTGCAGGCTTTTTCTAAGAATCTAACCAAGAATCTGACCAAGGTCTCAGAAGTCTCAGCGGTGTAATGGTCAATGAAGGGGGATATTCGTGAGGCTGATGGATTTAGGATCCCTCTGGATCGCGTTCTATCCACCAAGTTTCGGTTTCTGTTCCCTCTGGGCTCAGCAAGCTTCCCCAAGTGCTCACCAAAAAACTTTCTAGGGCTTCGGTCTCCTGGGCCACCACCTGTACCTGCCAGCGCTGATAGCCAATCCAGCCCAGCAAAGCGCCCGCCAAAAGGGAGATGCCAACCCAACGCCAAGGGTGCTTGAGCCGGCCATGAAGTGGATGAGTCGCCACAACTTGAAGGATCTGCTCCTCCAGCCCAGAAGCCGCAGGGGGAGGGAGGGGGCGATATTGACGCAAAAAGTGGCGCAGCCGCTCGTCTGCTAGGGGGTTGGGGTGCTCACTCATGGGGTAATGCCCTCGTAAACTACCCGACCCTGACTGCTTCGCA
>NZ_JANSHS010000185.1:0-4240 GCF_047461695.1 Synechococcus sp. R6-7 | reverse complement strand
GAGTGCCATGGATCCCCCTTCACCCCATCACGGGGCATGCAGATGGGGAACATTCCGTGCTTCTACTCAACCCGCAATCTCCTGAACTTGATCTGCGCGCAGCCAAACCGTAGGGGTGGGAACAGCCCCAAACTTAATCTGCAGGTAGTTATCTTTGATATCCACCACTTCTCCGGCGGTCTCGAAAACGTAGTTGGGAATAAAAGGATCGCTTGCCTGCGCTTCTAAGCTACCCTCCAGTTTCTCGCGGATGGCCCGCACCAGGGTGCCTCGCTTAATCGCCATTGCTCCTCCTCAAGTTCAGTCGCGGATTAGTCGGCTCGATAGCAGTTGTATCACGCCTGCCGCTGCCGTGAAGAAGAAAGCTGGGATCCAGCCTCTGGCTCGGCTCTGACGGGGATCAACCTGAATTTGGCCTATTTGCGTCTCAGGCTGCGGGCCATATTGCGGAAGGTATCCATGTCCGATCCCCCCTGACGGCGTGGGCTTGCTCCGCTGCTGCTTGAAGCGGAGGATCCCTGCTCAGCAGCAGTTTCAGGAGTTTTGGCTTGCTCTGTGGACAACTTAACTTTGCTGAGGGAAGAGACCTGCTCCACCACCTCCACCTTCTCCTTGCTGCCGAAATCCTGGAAGGTGTGCTTCACGATCCTGGGGGTGCGCATATACTCGATGTTGCCAAGGGTTTTGGCTTCATCTGGGTCGAGAAAAAAAGTATTGTCGTTTTTCGCTTTCTTTGGGGTTGGCTTAGCAACAGTTTCCGGTGAGGACGTGGCCGCAGCTTTGCCGCGCGAGCCGAACAAGCGCTTGAAGATGCCTACCATGGTCGTTTTGCCTGCAATGGGTAAGGAAGTTGAGCCGGATCCCTAGGCACTGATATTGGCCACCCGCCCTTGGCAAGGTGAGGGCCAGGCCCGGTCATGAAATAATGTTAAGCCAACTTAGAGCACCCTGCCCTCCGGGGCAGAAGGGTTTCTGGATCCCGCACCTCAGAGGGAGAGAGTTTCAACCTCTGGCAAAGGGTTTGGCCGATGGCAATGTAACTCATCCCCAAAGCATCTCAGGATCAGGAAGTTCAGGGATCCCTGTAGCCGACTGCCATACAACCTTCTGGCCGAGAAATTGGCTTACGCTCGCTCCTCTCTTCTAGAGAGCCAGAGGAGTTTCCTCATACGCTAGATGCGTTGTCTTAGCTAGCAGTGGCTATATGGCTATACAGTGAAGTAAGAAGTCCAAAAACTCACTCCAGGCTCAGATAAGTAAAAACTGCAGTATGAAGCTGTGCCTCCAGATCGGCCTGGTAAGAAAACCTTACTGCTGCACTTTTGAGGTGTAGTGTACTTCAACCCTGAGGGGAGCGCCCAGGTTCAAGGCAGTGCCAATACACCGGGCCAAGATTTGAATGTTAAGCCGCTGATCCGTCGATTCTAAACTTGTTGCAAGCCGACTCTTGCTTGGACCAACTACGGGTGAACGCTGTACGCTCATCTTAACAGACTCCCTATTTTGGTGAGGGCTGAACAACCAACTGACTTTCAGGTGATGTTATTGAGGAATCTCAAAGGAATACCGACCAGCAGCATCCAAGAACCTGCTCTTTGAGATTAGGATGATTTGCCCTTCTTGTGCATCGACAACCCTACGGATTTGTTAGGCAAGACACTCTTGGACTTTAAGGGATCCCACGGAAAAAGAATCTCTACTTTGCGAAACTTTGCGAAGCACTTTTGGGTAGAGATGAGGACGACCCGGAAAACTGGCTCTCGGTTCCCTGCGCACGCTCGCCAACTGCCAAGATGCTCTACCCCAAGTGGTTGGGGATCCAGCCGCATCGGGTTGCCCAGCAGAAGTGTTGCCATAGACCCGCGAGAGAGTTCTGTTGTTTGACGGGTTCGGTCTGCTGTGGCCTTCTGTTAAAGAACGGATGCTACCGCTCCATAGGTGGGCATGCTCTATTTTGGGATGAGCCCCCTTATAATGAACATTGGGAATCCAACTGTCCCTGCTGTCCCTCCGCCTGGCTGGGTTCTCTTCACTACCTGGAAGGGAACAACGGAGCCGCAAAGTCTGGGATAACTGCTGTTACGTTTTGAGAGGAATCCATGTCTCTAGTTTTTAACCTGGTGAAGCGTTTGCAGCTCATCCTGCTCAGCCTTGTGGTTGGGGGGTTGGCTGTGGCGTTCTTGTCCAACCCTGCTGCTGCCGAGACCTACATCGTCAAAATGGGATCTGACAAGGCCCAGTTGGTCTACGATCCGCCTTCTCTCACCATCAACCAAGGGGATACCGTCCAATGGGTGAACAACAAGGTCTACCCCCACAATGTTGTCTTCGACAAGGTGCCCGGTGGAGATGCGGCTCTGGCCGCCAAGCTCTCCCACAAGGCACTGCTCACTGCTCCTAAGCAGGTGGTGGAGTCGGCTTTTGTTGATGTTCCTCCAGGTGAGTACACCTACTACTGCACGCCCCACCGTGGGGCCGGAATGGTCGGCAAGATCATCGTGAACGGCTAAATCCACACCCCAAGTGCTGAACTTCTAGGGATCCCACTTTTGGTTTTGCCTTGCTGGACAGGGATCCCTGCCTTTAGCATAAAAGTTAGCCCTCTCAGGAGTGGGAGGGCTTTTTAGCGAATGAATACGCATCTAACCGGCTTGTCTTCGAGCCGCACAAGTTTAGTCCACAAACGGGTTCTCTATGACCACCAGCGTTAAAGGTTACCTGCTCTTGGCCGTTTCCTGCCTCAGCGCCATTGCTGCTGTTGGCTCAATTTTCGAGTTGGCTTCTGGCGAGCCGGATTTTGGCGTCGGCCCCACCAGCATCATCTTGGTTGTCGCTGCTCCATTGGCTGTTTGGCTGTTTCAGGCTGCGGTTGGAGCGGCACGGGCCGGCAATACTGCCGGGAAGGGGAGCAAAAAGAAAAAGTGAGAAGATGGTGAGAACCCTAGGCAAATGGATATGGAGTCAGCGGGTTTGCTTCAAGGAGACCTCAGACTCCCTCTCGATTTCAGTCAGTTGGTGAAACTCCGGCAAGAGCTCCCGTTTCTGCACGGCTCCGAGCGCCGATTCCAAGCCGGCGGTAGCTAGAGTACAACTGGAGCCAGAACCGTTCAGTACGGTCTCGGTAACCTGTCCGTTTTTGTCGATCCGATATTCCACCTTGATGTATTCAGGCATCGGCACTCCGCTTGTTACCGAACAACAACGGGTTCTTCCCCATTCTAGTTCTTGCTTCCTTTTCCTGGGCTAGATCTGGCTGGGCTCTATGGCTTCTGCTCGTCCCCCCTTCCAGGCTGCCAAAAGGGATCCCGGAATCCGGCGAGACCTCGGCTTGGGCGTGGGGGCATTGGTGTGTGTGGTGCTGATCGGCACCCTCTGGTACCACGGGGTGGAGCAGTGGCCTTGGGTGGAAGCTTTTTACATGACCGTTATCACCCTAACCACCGTGGGCTTCATGGAGGTGGGGCCGCTGGGGGAGCGGGGGCGTTTATTTACGGTGGCCTTGATCCTGATGGGGGTCTTGGGCATCGGCTTCATGGTGAATCGCTTTACAGAGGCCCTCATCCAGGGACATTTTCAGGAAGGGATCCGGCAACGGAAATGGAAGAAACAGATGGAAGCGCTGAACAACCACTACATCATTTGCGGTTTCGGGCGCATTGGCCGGCAGGTGGCCCAAGAGTTTCGAGCAGAAGGGGTGCCATTTTTGGTGATCGATCAGTCTGCTGAGGCGATTCAGGTGGCTCAAGAGCTGGGATATGTGGCTCTCCAGGGGGATAGTACTCTAGATGCCACTTTGCTGGAAGCGCGGGTGCAACAGGCGGAGGGGCTGATTGCCGCCCTATCTTCCGATGCCGAGAACCTCTACGTGGTCTTGTCGGCCCGCACCCTGAACCCCCGCATTCGCACCATTGCCCGCGCCAATACGGAGGAGGCTTTGCAAAAACTGCAGCGGGCGGGCGTTGCCCATGCCATTTCTCCCTACATCACGGGCGGAAAACGCATGGCGGCGGCTGCCTTACGCCCCCGGGTTGTGGACTTTGTGGATGGCATCCTTGTCGGTCGGGATCGCACTTTTTACCTAGAGGAGTACGAGCTGGCAGCCCAAGAATGTCCTTATGTCGGGCAAACCCTACGGAAAGCCGATTTGCGCAACCGATCCGGAGCTTTGGTGGTGGCGATTCGACGGGCGGATGGCCAGTTGATTGGTGGCCCCAGCGGAGAAACCCTGTTACAGCCGGGG
>NZ_JANSHS010000184.1:0-5237 GCF_047461695.1 Synechococcus sp. R6-7 | reverse complement strand
CCCGCACCAAGGTGCTGACGATGGAGTGGATTGATGGCATCAAGCTGACTCAGGTTGACAAAATCGCTGCTGCGGGGCTGGATGGACGGCACTTGATCGAGATCGGTGTCAATTGCTCCCTCAAGCAGCTTTTGGAAAACGGCTTTTTCCACGCCGATCCCCACCCGGGCAACCTCTTGGCCATGTACGACGGGCGGCTGGCCTATATCGATTTCGGCATGATGAGCACCATCGCGCCCCATCAGCGCTACGGCCTGATCAAGGCGATTGTGCATTTGGTAAACCGAGACTTTGCCGGGCTGGCCCAAGACTACGTGGACTTGGAGTTCCTGGATCCGGATACCGACCTGACTCCCATCATCCCTGCTCTGGAAGCTGTCTTCGCCGAAGCGATGGGCAAATCGGTCTCCGAACTGAATTTCAAGAGCATCACCGATCGGCTCTCGGGGGTGATGTACGACTTTCCCTTTCGAGTTCCCGCCTACTACGCCTTGATCATCCGCTCTTTGCTTACCCTGGAAGGGATCGCCATCGGCCTGGATCCCAACTTTAAGGTGTTGAGCGTGGCCTATCCCTACGTGGCTCAGCGCCTGCTCACCGACCCGGCCCCGGAGCTGCGCGTATCCCTGCGGGAGCTGCTGTTTAACCAGGGGCAATTTCGCTGGAACCGCCTGGAGAACCTGCTGCGCAACGCCGTCAACAGCGAGGATTTTGACCTGCAGGGATCCCTGGAAAAGGCCGTTGATTTTATCTTTTCTGAGCGGGGCGCTTTCCTGCGGGAGCGCCTAGTGGATGTGCTCTTTTCCAGCTCGGGATCCCAGGGTGGCTCAGATGGCTTGGCTCATTTGCAGCGTCTGTGGGAACTCCTCAGCAGCAACCCGAGCTTTCAGCCGCTGCAGCTTCTGCCGATTGTTGCCAAGGTGGCTGCCAAACCGGAAGCTCAACAACTGGGCCGTCAATTGGCCTCCCGCTGGTTGCAACGCTCGGCAGCCCGCCTCATCCGCGACCTGCTATTACCGGATACAGAAAAGCCCAGTTCACCCTCTTCCCTCAACGGGCGTGGCGGGATCCCTGGGCCAGCAACCTCTGCTTCTACCGCTCAACTTCCCCTTCCGGCCTAGCTCAGGTGCTCTTGGGGGGCAGTATCGCTGTTGGGGTTAACAGAGGCCAGAGCCAGCGTAATCCACTCGGAAAATTCATCGCGGCGGAAAACCTGGGGGCGGGAGCGGGGGCCAAAACGCAGCAGGCTGGGCATGCCGTGCTCCTTGAGTCGAGACTGTAGCCAGGTGCCCACACCGGTTTTGCCATCGTTGGGCATTTCGGTTTGGAAGTCACTGTACATCAACAACAACTGGCTGCGAGATTGGAGCACCGCATTCTCTTGAATTAACTTCGGCAAGGAGAGATGGGTGGCTGAGACTGCCCCTTTGCTCCCTTTGGCCGATTCACGACGACGGTCGCGCGGGCGCGGGTTAGTGCTTTCACGGCTCTTGCGGGTTTTGGGTTCACTAGGCATAGAATCTCCTAAACGACAGAGTGCTCCCCAACGGGGGTTAAAGCGGGAACTCGCAGGCCAAAAGCCGAGCCCGCTGTGAAAGTGGCTCGATGGGTACAGTTCTGGAGAATCGCTGAGAAGAGGGACACCTGCTCTTGAGTAAGCGAAGAAGAACTGCGCTGAGCCGGCACGAAAGGCTGGGATCCCTTCGGCGCAACAGCAGTCCACAGCGGGCCGAGCTCCTGCCAATACATCCAAGGCCTGCCCTTGTTTTTCCTGTCGGAGGCCAGTTTGGCTACCACGAATCCGCAGGGCAAGCAAGCCCGGATATTACCCCTATATTGACTTAAAAATGGACAAGTGGACAGTCCCTGGCCGAGAATTTAGCTGCTGCGGCGGGAGCTTCGGAAGGAACTAGGCTTGCCCGCCGGTGGCGAGTATCGCTGAGCTACGGGAGCAGCCTCCTACTACACCTGGAAGCGGTTGTTGGTGGTGTCCAAAAAGGAGTTTCACTGGCTTACTGAGATACTATGCGCATTGCCATTGTCGGGTTGGGGTTGATCGGCGGATCCCTGGCCCTCAAACTGACCGAAAAGGGATATCCCGTCTGGGGGATAAGCCGCAACCCGGCCACCTGCAAACAGGCTCTGGAACGGGGTGCTGTCCAAGGCTGTGGAACCGAGTTGGCCCAGTTGGCTCGCTTTGATCCGCAAATGGTGCTGATCTGTACCCCTCTGGAGCAGGTGTTGGCCACCCTAGCCGCCCTGTTGCCTTATTTGTCGGCAGAGACCGTGGTGAGCGATGTCGGCTCGGTTAAGCAGCCCATCGTTGCTCCGGCAACCGAATTGTGGCCCTGGTTTGTGGGGGGGCACCCCATGGCCGGCAAAAGCCTGCAAGGGATCCAAGCGGCAGAAGCTGACTTGTTTCGGGGGCGGCCCTACGTGCTCACTCCCATCGCCGAGACCCAACCTCAGGCTCTCGATGCGGTGAAAGAACTGATTGCTGCTGTTGGCGCAGAAGCTGTCCTCACGGATCCCGCACGCCATGACCGAGCGGTGGCCTGGATCAGCCATTTGCCAGTTATGGTCAGCGCCAGTTTGATCGCAGCGGTTAGCCAAGAAGGGGATCCCGCGATTCTGGAATTGGCCCGCACTTTGGCCAGCAGCGGATTCCGCGATACCAGCCGTGTTGGCGGAGGGATCCCGCAATTGGGTTTGGAAATAGCCCGCCACAACCGACAGGCGCTGCTGACTGCCCTGAGCAGCTACCAAGCTCAGCTGCGACAGATAGAGCAGTTGATCGCTGGCGAAAGGTGGGACGAATTGCTCCTGGTGCTGCAACGAGCTCAACAGGAATGGCAGCAGTTCCCCGTCAACCATCCTCGCGGAATTCCTCACAACCTGCGCGGTGGGAATGGACAGTAGACGTACTCCCCCAAGACTGGGGATCCCAGGGGGGCGGGGGAGTTCATGCTACCTTGGGCTTATGTGGACAGATCGAGCTTATGTTGAGCACGGCTCAGCTTTGGCTTTACCAACTGGAACAATGGGCAACTGAGCTGGTGCAGTTTCAACTGCAGCACCTTTCTCCCGTCAGTCTGCTGGTGGTGGGCTTGGCCGGCTTGCTCACCAGTCTTTCCCCCTGCACGCTGTCTATGCTGCCGGTGACCATCGGCTACATCGGCGGCTACACCCCCGCTTCTGAGGAAACGGCTGGGGAAGGGCGGCGGCAAGTTTGGGCTCAATCTTTGGGTTTTGCGGCTGGGGTGGCTTTTACCCTGACCCTGCTGGGTTTGTCGGCAGCTTTGCTGGGTCGCGTTTACGGACAAACCGGATCCTTCGGGCCTGTTGTGGCGGGGGGAATTGCCATCTTGATGGGGCTGAACTTGTTAGAGGTGATCCCCCTGCGTTTTCCCGATGGGTTTAACCGCCTCGAGATTCCCGGAGAATGGCCCAGGTTAGGCCGGGCAGTGTTGCTGGGGTTAACCTTTGGCCTGGTGGCCTCTCCCTGCAGTACGCCGGTTTTGGTGGCTTTGCTGGCCTGGGTTTCCACCACAGGGCAACCCTGGGTAGGAGGCGGGCTGCTGCTGGCTTACGGGCTGGGATTGGCCTTTCCTCTGCTCCTGGCGGGGGTGTTTACCGGGTTGGTGAAGCAACTGTTGGCCCTGCGGCGCTGGTCGGGCTGGCTCACTTATGCCAGTGGGGTGGTGTTGGTGGGGTTCGGCAGCGTAACAATCTTGTCGGCTTGGGTCTAAGGGATCCCTGCTGCTGCAGGCTAAGATGGGGCTACACCTACAGCACCCTGTTGGGGACTGCACCTTGCCTGGCAAGAGCAGCGGTCTGAATCTTAAGCCGACAAACTTCTCATGGTCATATACTCTCTCCCGCTTGCCCGCTGGGTTTCCTCGCTGCGGCGGTACTTTCGTCATGAGCTGCTGCCGCTGCTGGCGGATCTGCGCCTGGCCATTGGCCTTTTGTTGGCAATTGCGGTCTTGAGCGCCACCGGCACGGTAATTGAGCAAGAGGAAACAGCGGCTTTTTATCAAGCCCACTATCCAGAGCATCCGGCCCTGTTTGGCTTTCTCACGTGGCGGGTGATCCTGAACTTGGGATTGGATCACGTCTACCGCACCCCTTGGTTTCTGGCTATTTTAATCCTGTTCGGCAGCAGCCTTATCGCCTGTTCCTTTACGCGCCAGTGGCCAATGCTCAAGGTGGCTCGCCGTTGGAGCTATCTCACCCGTCCGCAGTCTTTTCAGCGCCTGCCCTTTTGGACTTATCTGCCCCAACAATCCTTACAAGGGCTGCCGCAGCAGTTGCGTCGACAGGGCTATCTGGTGTTTCAGGAGGGCCATTACCTCTACGCCCGCAAGGGGTTAATCGGCAGGATCGGCCCCATCTTGGTGCATGTCAGCATGCTGCTGATCTTGCTGGGGGCGATTTGGGGCAGCATTAGCGGCTTCAAGGCCCAAGAACTCATTCCCAGCGGCGGCGTGGCTTCTATTCAACACTTGACCGGAGCAGGGGATCTGGCTCGCGCTCACTTGCCTACCTGGCAAATTCGGGCCAATCGCTTCTGGATTGACTACGCTGCCGATGGCCGGGTCAAGCAGTTTTATTCCGACCTCTCGATTTTGGATCAGGGTCAGGAGGTTAAACGTCAGACCATTTCCGTCAACCATCCTCTCTCCTACCGGGGTGTGACCCTTTACCAAGCCGATTGGAGCATCGACAGCATCCGCATCCGCATCAACAACAGCCCCACTTTTCAAATCCCGGTGGTGCCGGTGCGCACCGAGGCAGGCAACAAACTCTGGGGCGCTTTTGTGCCCACCCAGCCGGACATGAGCCAGGGCCTCACGCTGCTGCTGCCGGATCTGCAGGGGACAGCCCTGCTCTACGACACTGAAGGGCAATGGATGGGATCCCTGCGCCAAGGCATGAGCTTGGCCCTCGACGAGGTCGCTCCCCAACGCTTCCCCAACCCGCTCACTCTGCATCTGGATGAGGTGATCGGCGCTACCGGACTGCAAATTAAATCGGATCCGGGGATCCCTGCGGTGTATCTCGGATTTGGCCTGTTGATGGTGGGGGTGGTGATGAGCTACTTCAGCTACAGCCAAATCTGGGCTTTGCAAACGGAGACGGGGCTCTACTTGGGGGGCAAAACCAACCGGGCCTTGGTCACCTTCGAGCGAGAATTCGACCGCTTGGTGGAGCATGACTCTAGTCAATAATAAGCT
>NZ_JANSHS010000183.1:0-1451 GCF_047461695.1 Synechococcus sp. R6-7 | reverse complement strand
GCCTTTCGCGGTAGCGGGACGGAGTCCTTTGCTGGCCGCTCGCGTAAGCGGGACGGAGTCCTTGGGGAATCCGGCTACCGCAGTGACTACAGCCGTTCCGCGGCTTACGGCTACACCTCCAGCTATGTTGGCGGTGGGGGATATGGCGGTGGTGGGCGAGGCGGCAGCTCCAGCGGGGGGGTCTCCTCCTCCGATCTGACGATCCTGCTGGTGGTGGCCCTGCTGGCCTTCTTCGGGGGATTCGCTATCCGCAACATCTTCGCCGAGTCGGGCGGCTTTGACGATGAGCGCCCCATCCGCGCTGCCAATGTGCCCGCAGCCTTTCGCGATTTTTGCTTTGCCTATAACGGCACTGCCTCCTTTACTGTGGTGCAACTGACCAGCGTTTCTGCTCTGACCATGGCTTCGGTGCCCATCTACAAGATGGATACTTGCACCATCCCCGTCAGCCAAACGGCCAATGCCCTCCAAGCTTTGGGCATCCGCGGCCGGGCCAACACCTTGGGCCCCCAGCTGGGGGGATCCAACCTCACCCTGATCCAGCTCCCCTTGGCCAGCAGCTTGGCGCGCGCCGTGTACAGCCAGTTTCCTGGCTTGGCTACTCAGGGCAACGAGGCGCAGGTTTTGTCCCAACTGGAAGCCACCATCAACAACGCCCTGCGCTCCAACATCGAAGGGTTAGCCCTGCAAAGCCTGGAGCCCACCAACATCCCCGACGTCTACGTGATGGTGCCGGGGCACTCCTTTAATTTGCAGCCCCAACTCAACCTGCGCTAACCCTCCTGCAGAGGACGACGGTGTGTTCATCACCCTAGAAGGCGGGGAAGGGGTGGGCAAAACCACCCAACAGGCCCTCTTGGTTGAGCGGCTGCGCCAAGAAGGCTACGCTTGCCTGTGTACCCGCGAGCCGGGGGGCACGGCGCTGGGCAAAACGCTGCGGGAGCTGTTGCTGCACGGGGATCCCTTTAGCCCTCTGGCGGAGTTGCTCCTGTACGCGGCGGATCGGGCTGAACACGTGAGCAAAGTCATCGCGCCGGCTCTGGCGGCAGGGCAGGTGGTGGTTTGTGACCGCTTTACCGATTCCACCCTGGCCTACCAGGGGTACGGTCGGGGGCTGGACTTGGAGAAGATCCGCCAGCTCAACCACTTAGCCACCGGCGGGTTGCAGCCGCACCTCACCCTGTGGCTGGATCTCCCCCCAGAGGTGGGGCTGGCGCGGTCACGGTCTTGCGACAAGCTCGAACAAGAACACCTGGAGTTCCACCGCCGCGTCTACCAAGGGTTCCAGGCTCTGGCTGCCGCAGAACCACAGCGGATTGTCCGCATTGACGCCCAGGGATCCCCGGCAGAGGTGGCTGCCCGCCTCTGGTCAGTGGTCGAACCCCGCCTACCACTTGCGACAGCAGGCCGGGAGCCCTAGACTGATACATTTACGCTGAACATTGCTGAAC
>NZ_JANSHS010000182.1:0-4599 GCF_047461695.1 Synechococcus sp. R6-7 | reverse complement strand
TATTGCTCCGCAACGCTGCTGCGACCGCGCCACTCGGACGGAGTCCTCAAAGACTCTAGAATGAGTGTTGCACAAAACGACAACGCCGCTACGACTTCCGTCAGCAGACTTGAGTACCTCATTCCACCGGTGCAGAGTAGGGCATCGGCTCAGGTTCGGTGAAAGTCTGCACCTGGCCTTGGCCAAGCGTATCTGCGGCGGTTTTGCTGATCAACAGTAAGGTCGCCGCCAGGGCCAGCCCAATAACATCCCGCCACATGCTCCACTCCTCAACTCCTCACTCCTCTTGCCCATTACTGTAGCGGCGGTTTTCTCGACTTGGCAGGGATAGAGGACGGATTTTTACATAACACGAACCACTGCCAAAATTGCGGCTTTGCCCCCTGCCGGCTAGTCCCGGAACGTCAGCTGCAAGCTGGTTATCAGCAGCACCAAAGAAGAGACCGCCATCACCCCTCCCCAAAACCAGTAGGGCAAGAACAAGTTTTGGGCAATCTGGCTGGAATCGGAGTGGATCACCTGCCCATTGATCACGGCAGAGGCCGTAAATAAGTAGTCAAGCTGGTGGTAGGTGCTCACACAGGCCTGCACCCCCAAAAACTGTGCGGCAAAGCCCCGCAACCAAGGGGAAGCCCAGCAGCCCACCGCCAGGATCCCCAGCCCAATAGCCGGGATCAGCAACAGGCCAAATAGAGAGCGCACCCAGAGCACCGCCGACAGCAACAGCAGGGATCCCAAAGCCAACAACCCCAACTGGGCCGTACCTTGACGACGAGAAGCCAGGATAAAAACCGCCCCGGCCATTGGGGGCCCCATTGGCCCACCGGCGGCCACCAAAGCTCGACCCACCGGCCCCAAAAACAAGTGCCCACTGTGAAAGGCCAACCCCGACCCGTCGGGATAGATCTCCAGACGATGAAACTCCCCACCCAACAGCACTGCCGTCAAGCCGTGGCCCATCTCATGAAACCAGGTGGCCAGAATCGTAAAGGGGTAGAGGATATAGTTGCCCCAGGGGAGCTGCCAGAGCAAGACCGTCAGACCTGCAGCAGCCACCAACCAAACCAAGCTGTGCCGGCCAGGTTTCTCGGAAGGGGAGGGAGGCAGCTCAAACTGAGTCATAGAGCAGCAGTGGGTAGACAGAAAAAAGCCTAAAACGCCTCGTCTTCTTAGACGACTGCCGGCAGAGGAGAGTTCCAAGCCAACCCCGAGAAAATCCAGAAAAACATATGTCTCAAACCAGTTTGCAATGGATGTAGGTCAGGTAGGCTGAAAGAGCCCCTGAGGGATCCCTGGCGATGGCCACCTTCCTGCGGGATTGGAGCTATCAATTTCCTTGGCTTTACCGCAGCATCAGTCGCGGGGCTGCCCTGGCAGTGGGCGGATACGAGCGGCTGCGGAGATTGCCCATGCAAGGGATCCAGATTCATCCCCAGGAGCGGGTGTTGGATCTCTGCTGTGGCCCAGCTGAAGTAACCCCACTGTTGGCGGAGCTGAGCCAGCAGGTGGTGGGCCTGGATGCTTCCCCCAAAGCTCTAGCGGCAGCCCGCAAACGCCTTCCCCAGGTGGAGTTTGTGGAGGCCTTTGCCCAAGATATGCCCTTTCCCAATGCCAGCTTTGATTGGGTGCATACCAGCTTGGCTCTGCACGAATTGTCCTTCGCCGACTTGGAGCAGGTGCTGCGGGAAGTGTGGCGGGTGCTCAAGCCGGGGGGAGGACTCTTGATTCTGGATCTGCACGCGCCTCGACAACCCTTGATCTGGCCTGGGCTGGCCCTCTTTTTGGCCCTGTTTGAAACCGAGACCGCTTGGGAGCTGCTCAAGCTGGATTTGCCCGAGTATTTGCAGCAGCAGGGTTGGCAATCCATCCGGCAGACCCTCCACGCTGGGGGAGCTCTGCAGGTTATCCAGGCGCGAAAGCCTGCCGCCTGAGCTGCACCCCTGAGAGCGGCAGTCAGCCCTGGTGCCAAAAGGGAGTGCCGATGACAGGCGTACTGGGCTGAGCTGTTTCCTGAGGGATCATGGCCCCGGCCAGGTAGGCTCGGCGGCCTGAACGCACCGCTTCTGCAAAGGCCTCAGCCATGACCACCGGATCCCGGGCCAAGGCCACCGCCGTGTTTAGCAGCACCCCGTCGAAGCCCCACTCCATCACCTGGCAGGCATGGGAGGGCAGGCCCAAGCCGGCATCCACGATCAGCGGCGCCTCGATCCGCTCCCGCAGCAGGCGTAAGCTGTAGGGGTTGAGGGGGCCTTTGCCGGTGCCAATGGGGGCCGCCCAGGGCATCACCACCTCACAGCCAGCATCCAAAAGCCGCTGGCAGAGCACCAGGTCGTCGGTGCTATAGGGCAGCACCTTAAAGCCGCGCCGGACCAGCTCAGCAGCAGCAGTGGGCAGTTGCACGGGATCCGGCTGCAGCGTGTAGTCATCCCCAATCAACTCCAGCTTGATCCAGTCGGTGCCGAACACCTCCCGCGCCATCTCCGCCGTTGTGATCACCTCCTGCACGCTGTGGCAGCCGGCGGTGTTGGGCAGAACTGGGATCCCCATCTTCTGCAACAGAGCCCAGAACCTCTGGGAAGTTTCTGGCCCCAGTGCCCCTTGCCGCCGCAGAGAAACCGTCAACAAACAGGGCTGCGCGCGCGCCACCGCCTGCTCCAAAATGGCTGGCGAAGGGTAGCGAGCCGTACCCAACAT
This sequence comes from Synechococcus sp. R6-7, assembly GCF_047461695.1. Classification (NCBI taxonomy): domain Bacteria; kingdom Bacillati; phylum Cyanobacteriota; class Cyanophyceae; order Synechococcales; family Synechococcaceae; genus Synechococcus; species Synechococcus sp. R6-7. The sequence goes on along the minus strand of NZ_JANSHS010000182.1, from coordinate 1,905 downwards.
CAGGCGGCTGGGCAACGGTTGGCCGTAGAGAACCAAAGGATCCTCATCGGCCAGAGTTGAGGGAGAGCAATGGAGGAGGGTGGACATGGCTGAGGCAGATAGAAAAGCGGACTTGAGCGCTAGCCGCCGGCAACCGGAGCGACGATCTCCACCTGGTCGCCTTCTTGCAGACGAGTTTGCTCGTATTGGGCACGTGGCACAAACTTCAGATTAACCGCTACCGCGAAAGGGCCGCTGGCCCCCACCTGAGCCACTGCTTCGGACAAAGTGGTGCCTTCCGGCAAATCGTAAGGCTTCTGGTTGATCAAGACACGCATGGCGACAGGGACTCACCGGAAAGAGGGGCAGCCTGCACCTGAAAGGGGATCCCAAGCTGCTGAGCCAAGCGACAACTGCCCTGGTGAAGATACTCCAAGACAGCATCGTGGATGGCCGGGGAGATCAGAAAGCCATGGCGATAGAGGCCGTTGATCTGCAACAGGCGAGGTGAGCGCTCCACCACGGCTGGCAGGTTATCCGCCAAGGTGGGACGACATTGGCTGCCTAATTCCAGGATACGCGCTTCGGCAAAGGCAGGATGTACGGCGTAGGCGGCGCTGAGCAACTCCAGGGCGGAGCGGACGCTCACCGGCGAGCGATCCTCAGATTCGATTTCAGTGGCCCCCACCACAAACACCTGACCCGGCTTGGGAGCGATGTAGATCGGATAGCGAGGATGCAACAGCCGGGTTGGGCGCCGCAAAGAGACTTCTGGGGCATACAGGCGCACCACCTCACCCCGAACTCCGCGCAGCAGTTTTTGCCCGCCCCATTCTTTTTGGGATCCCAGGCCGCGGCAATCCAAAACCCAGCCTCCGGTTTGTTGCTGCCAGGCTTGGGCCTGCTTCAGATCCCAGGGGCAACCCCACTCCACTTCCACCTCGTGCTGCCGCAACTTGGCCAGTAAAGCTGCCAACAGTTGGCGGTTGTCCAGTTGGCCCTCTTGGGGAAGATACAGGCCCTGCGCAAATCGCCCGGCTACCGACGGCTCCAGCTCGGCCAGAGCCTGAGCATCCAGAGGCTGGGGCTTAGGGAGAGCGGGAAGGCGCTCCACCACAGCGGCCAGTAGCGCCGAGAAGCGCTTGGCTTCCCCGGCATCTTGGCGGTGCCAGAGGATCAAAGTGCCCTCCTGCTGAAAGAAAACCGGCTGCGGCAAGCTGGCCAAAAGAGAGGGCCAACGAGAAAGGGCGTAGTATCCCTGGGCCACCACACTGGCTTCGGCGATGGCAGACTCGGCTAGGGGAGCCAGCATAGCAGCGGCAAAATGGGCAGCACTGCTCTCAACAGCAGCAGCAGGAGCCGCCTCCACAATGCGGACGGGATGCCCAACCTCGACAAGGCTGGCGGCCAACAAACGCCCCATCAGCCCAGCCCCGAGGACAAGGATGGGATCCCGCTGCGCTGCCCAAGGCCAAGTGATCCCTACTGCTGACGCAGCAGCGGATGGGCCCGTCAGGCTGGCTGGCGGGTCTGGCGGAGAAGAGGAGGGTGAAAGGGTCAAAGTGCCCCGCGCTGCTGACACAATGGATTCCATACTGGATCCCATGATAGGCTTTCCAGCTCGGCGATGAATCTGCTCCCACCTGTGCCTGCATTTGTTGATGGAGTGCTGGGCCAAGCTTCGCTGGAACGCCTTTTCACTTGGAGCTTTTTGTTTGATCTCGCTGTTGGTCTCCGGGATCCGTCTGGGGGTGCCGGTGTTGCTGGCGGTGTTGGGGGAGGTGATCACGCAGTGTTCTGGCATTCTCAATTAAACCGGAATGAAACATTTCCCTCTAGCCCCCTTCTCCCTCTGAGAGAAGGAATGGGGGTGAGGGCAGTGGCGCGGAGCGTTTAGGGGGTGTCTCAATCTAGTTTGAAATGACT
>NZ_JANSHS010000181.1:0-4517 GCF_047461695.1 Synechococcus sp. R6-7 | reverse complement strand
GCGGGGCTCCTGCGATTTCTAGCTGAATCTCGCTCACCGCTGCTGCAACCCATGACCAGCAGCAACTTTGTCGCTACCCCGCCAGCAGGAGCTCCCTGGGCATCCGTTCTCCCATAGCTAGGGCAACCAGCAAGGTTCGGCAAAAACAGGGCCAGAGGCATGCTCCCTCAAGCGATGAGCCAGTTATCACTGGAGTTCGCAAGCTGCCCAAGGCGGGATCCCCTACTCCAGGTCTCGACGGTTGGGGTTGCGGGAGGGGTCGTTGCTCAAAAAACCAAACACAAAAAGCCCCACAAAAAAGATGACAACCGCGTAAACAGAGATTTTCAGTAACAGCATAGTTTCAGCAACCCGTTTCCGACTGAGTGAACTGATGAAGCGATAAGGCAATCGTAAAACAAGGGTGAACCACCCCAGAGAGGGGATCCCGTCAAACCTGAGACCCCGCAAAACTTCTTCACAACATCATACCTCTCAGAGGGCCTTTTTCCCGCAAATGGCCCCAGTCTCCCCCCGAGAGATCCTTTCATCCCATCCTCAGAAAAGGCTGCAAAGCCCGGCATGTCGGGGATCCCCGGCAAGAGCAGAGATTGTTAAGAAATATGCTGGACTGGAAACAAAGATTGCCGCTCCTCAGCGGCGGCAGCGCTCGCGGGCGACCGGGACATAGGAAGATAGGATTTGTGGCTTTGCCGGGTCTTGCCGGACGTGTGTTGGATTTGCCCATGCCTTTTGATCGGTTAGGCCACTTAGAGGTTCTGGATGGGCGGTCGGAAACTCAGCCGCAACCTTTGTCGGGGATCTATCGGCCCCAGGAGTTGCTGCTTTCCGATGGGATCCCGGCTTTTCTGCACCACTGGCCCCAGGGATCCCCTTGTGGAAGGGTGTTGCTTTTGCACGGCAAAGGGGATCACGGCGGCGGGTTTTGCCCTTTGGCCGGCGAGTTGGCTGCTCAAGGGTGGGAGGTTTTGGCTCCCGACATGCGGGGATTTGGTCGCTCCGGCGGGATCCGCTGCTGGATCGACCGCTTCAGCCAATATCAAGCCGATCTGGAGAGGATCACGCAGCAGATTTGGCCGCAGAAAGGGATCCCGCAGATCTGGTGCGGGTACAGCGCGGGGGCCAACTGGGTTACGGAATATGCCCTCGCCCATCCCGACCAAGTGCAGGGCCTGATCCTCATCTCTCCGGCTTTTCGCATCGACCACTATTTCACCCCTTTGACCCACGCCCTTCTGCAAGTTTTGGACAGGGTTATTCCCCAGTTGGCCTTGACCGGCCTCTACGAGCCAGCGCGGGTGACTTCCCTACCCGAGCAGCAAGCCGCCTTTGCGGCGGATCCCTACATGTGCGGTGTGACGCGGGCCAGATTTACAGCCGAACTGGCGCGCAGTGGACAGCGCTGCCTTGATCAAGCCCATCGGCTCCGCCTGCCGGTTTTGCTGCTTTACACCTCTGCCGATATCGTCGTCAATCCTGCCGGAGCTGTGGATTTTGCCCGTCGGCTGCCCCAGGGAGAGATCCACGATTTTCCCCGGTCGCGCCACGATCTTTTGCACGACTGCCAAGCGGAAGCGGTAAAAGAGACCCTCCACCGCTGGCTGGCCCGGCATTTCCCCTCTGCCCCGGATGTCGCCCCTCGCCGGACGACCAGCTCAGCCCCTACCGACCTCATGGCAAAATAGAAACGCCCTCTTTCCTGCTACTCCCATGAGCCAAGACCTGATCTACCGTCCCCGTCGGCTGCGGCGCACAGAGGCCTTCCGCCAGATGGTGCAGGAAACCCACCTGCGGGTGCAGGATCTGATCTATCCCCTGTTTGTCATGGAGGGGGAGAACCAGCGGCAGGAAGTGGAGTCGATGCCCGGCTGCTACCGCTACACCCTAGACCTGCTGCTAAAGGAGGTGGAAGAAGCCGCTCAACTGGGGATCCCGGCGGTGGCCCTGTTCCCGGTGGTGCCGGAAGAGAAAAAGGATCCCACCGGGCAGGAGTGCTTCAACCCAGAGGGCTTGATCCAGCGGGCGGTGCGGCGGATTAAACAGGAAATTCCCGAGATTTTGGTGGTAACCGATGTGGCTTTGGATCCTTACAACAGCGACGGCCACGACGGCATTGTGCGGGATGGGGTGATCCTCAACGACGAGACGGTGGAAGTTTTGGTCAAGCAAGCCCTCTCCCAAGCAGAGGCGGGAACCGACATTGTGGCCCCCTCGGACATGATGGACGGTCGCGTCGGCGCCATTCGGGAGGCCCTGGACGACCAAGGCTATACCGATGTGGCGATCCTGGCCTATTCTGCCAAATATGCCTCTGCCTTCTACGGCCCCTTCCGCGATGCCCTGGGATCCGCGCCCAAATCCGGAGACAAAAAAACCTACCAAATGGATCCCGCCAATGCTCGGGAAGCCATCAAAGAGGTGGAGCTGGACGAGGCCGAGGGGGCGGACATGGTGATGGTGAAGCCGGCCCTGGCCTACCTGGACATCATCTACCGAGTTAAGGAATCGACGGATCTGCCCGTGGCTGCCTACAACGTCAGCGGCGAGTACGCCATGATCAAAGCCGCCGAACAAAAAGGCTGGATCGACGGCAAAAAAGTGATGATGGAATCGCTGCTGGCCATGAAGCGGGCCGGTGCCGATATCATCCTCACCTACTTTGCCAAAGAGGTGGCCTTGCTTCTCAAACAAGCCTAGGCAGAGGCAGCCTACGGCCTGGCAGACGGCTGGGTGGACTGCCCGATCCAGGAAGGGTGGGTGTTCTTCTCGTCGTCCGCCACCCAGGTACTGGGATCCACCAAACGCACCTGAATTTGATTGCGTGGCACCCGATTCAGCCGTTCCTTGATCAGGGCCTCCTGCTGCAAGGGATCCATACCTCGATCCACCCCCTCCTGCAGCCGAGAAATCCGAGTGGACAAGACCTCGATATGCCGCTCCAGAACCTGGAGCCGGTGGTGCTGAGCCAACTGCACCGGCAAGAGGCGATACAAACCACTGAGGGCAGCCGCCGTAAACAAGACATTCACCCCGATGTGACAGGCCATCTCCCAGACTTGAGGCTCGTGGCCAGGTTCTTGCCGTCCGCGCCGGCGGGAGCGCTGGACAGGGATCGTCCGCCGACCGGAAATTGGGAGAGAGGAGGGAAACCCTGCCCGAACCAGGGATCCCTGCCCTTGGGAGCGATGCACTCGTGGAGCAACAGAGATGTCCAGCCGCGGCCCAGCAACCTGCTCTGCACGCATAGACACGTGGCGAGCCGGGGTACGGGAAGAAGACTTGGGTGTCACGGGTGAAGGGAAGAAAATAGGGGGACGATGAACCACCTCTGCTGCCAAGAAGCGCAGCTAGGGCCTATTGAAGCCGATTTTTCCAGGTGTGTCAGGCTTTGCCGCAAAACATTTTTATTCTTGGGCTTTCTTGGGCTCTGCCACTTCGCCAAGCTCAGCAAACGGATGGCGGGATCCCACGCGGGGAGGGAAACGCGCTAGGCTAGAGGTTCGAATAGCGGAAAGGCTCTGCACCGTTCAAAGGACAAGGGCGGCACAGGGCTTGTGCAGATGCAAGTCGGATCCACATCATGCGCATTGCCATCACGGGTGGAAGTGGTTTTATCGGGCGTCGCTTGGTGGCCCGTCTGCTGGAGCAAGGGGATCAGGTTTTGGTCTTGACCCGCCGCCTGGAGCAGGCCCGCCGCATTTTGGGGGAATCCCCCAACCTCAAGCTGCTGCCCTACGATCCCTACCAACCGCAAGCCTGGGCAGCCGCCCTGGAAGGGTACGAGGGGATTGTCAACTTGGCCGGAGAGCCTTTGGCTTCTTCTCGCTGGACAGAGACCAAGAAAAAAGAAATCCGTCGTAGCCGTGTGGAAACCACCCAGGCCCTTGTCCAAGCCCTCGCCTCCCTCAACCAAAAGCCCCAGGTGATGATCAGCAGCTCGGCGGTGGGTTACTACGGATCCCATCCGGCAGGAGAACCCTTAACAGAGACGGATCCCCCGGCCCAAGATTTTCTGGCAGAAGTCTGTCAAGCTTGGGAAGCTGCCGCCCGGCCGGTTGAGGAGTTGGGGATCCGTTTGGCCATCGTGCGCACAGGGATTGTGTTGGGGCCGGATGGAGGAGCGCTGGGGCAGATGTTGGCTCCCTTCCAATTTTTTATCGGCGGAACGATCGGCTCCGGCAAACAATGGCTGTCTTGGATCCACCGCGAGGATTGGGTGAGCTTGGTCTGCTTCCTGCTGGAGCAGGGATCCGGAGTGTTCAACGCCACCGCTCCCAACCCGGTGCAGATGGAAGAGTTTTGCCGAACCTTAGGCCAGGTCTTGGGTCGCCCCTCTTGGTTGCCTGTGCCGGAGCTGGCGTTGGAACTGCTGTTGGGCGAGGCAGCTCAAGTGGTTTTGACGGGGCAGAAAGTGATCCCGCAAGCGGCTTTGCAGATGGGCTTTACCTTCCAGTACCCACAACTGAAAGAGGCATTACGACAGATCCTCCTGATACATTTACGCTGAACACTGCTGA
>NZ_JANSHS010000180.1:0-7891 GCF_047461695.1 Synechococcus sp. R6-7 | reverse complement strand
GGCTCAAATGAAAGATCAACACAACCTAGACAACCCTGAGAATCTCTGGGGCACTGGCGAGAGCAGCTATGCTGGGTGGAACAACCGGTTAAGTGTCGGGCGAGAAAGCGGAGTTTCTCTTTACCTTGTACCGGTCGAGCATTTGCGTCTGTTGGTTGGTTACAAGGCACCAGGATACCCGAATTCTAAGCGTAGAGTACGCGGCGAGTTTGTATACAAGGGAGTAAAATACTGCATGGATGTTACCGATCCTGTGATTGAACGGGATTTCCTAATGGGCGAAGACGGTCAATATGACATCCCCGATCCGGTGCTGTGTTTTAGCCTTAGCGATCCCTACTTGGGCTATTACTACAAGCTGATAGTGGCTATTCTCTACTCAGGTCGACTCATATGAAATCAGAGATCTACACGATTGGTCACTCAAACCACGAGATTGATTTTTTCATAGACTTACTGCGCCAGTACAACATCACCGGTATTGGCGACGTTCGCTCACGTCCATATAGCTGTTACGTCCCTCAATATTCACAAGAAAAGTTGAAAAGTGCTTTAGCGGCAGCAGGTATTGCTTACGTCTTTCTGGGCAAAGAATTGGGAGGACGTAGCGAAAATCCGAGCTGCTATGATCAGGGTAGGATTCAGTATGAACGACTGGCAAATGAGCCAGCCTTCCTCGAAGGGATCGACCGTCTGATCCAAGGTTCTAGTCGGTATCGGATCGCACTGATGTGTGCTGAGAAAGATCCTATTGAATGTCATAGATCGTTGCTGGTGGCGCGTAAACTTTTTCAAAGTGGGATTCCGGTCAACCACATCTTGGCCAATGGCTCTTTGGAGACTCATGAGGCTCTAGAATCTCGTCTTCTTGCCCTTTGCAAACTTCCAGAGGGGGACTTGTTTAGAAGTCGGGAAGAGTTTATAGCCGAAGCCTATCTCATTCAAGGCAGGCGTGTCGCCTATCGAGATGAGAAAATGTCAAAAAATGATGAGCGGAGCGCGAGGCCATGAAGATATTTACGATAGGGTTTACGAAGAAAAGTGCAGAGCAATTTTTTAATCGCTTAAAACAGCCTGGTCCGGTTCGAGTTGTTGATACTCGACTTAATAACACCTCGCAACTGGCGGGATTCACGAAAAAGAGGGATCTAGAGTTTTTTCTTCACGAGATCTGCAAGCTTGGATATGTTCATTTGCCGGAACTTGCACCAACTCAAGAGATTCTCGATGCTTACAAAGCCAGTGGTGAATGGTCTAACTACGAGAGACAGTTTTTGTCGCTGATGGCCGAGCGTCGCATTGAAGATCAAGTGGATAAAAGTATTCTCGATGGAGGATGTCTGCTTTGTAGTGAAGCTACACCTGAGCACTGTCATCGTAGGCTGGTTGCTGAATATTTGCGCAGAAAATGGGGTGATGTTGAAATCGTGCATCTATAAAAACCAAGAGCTGGCACTACGGCTTTTTCCGATTTATGCAGCTATTCCAAGTTGCAGCAGGGTTCTGGCAACACGGAGCGAAAGGGATGCCCAACTGATTTGGAAACTCTCTCACCGACAGCAAGCTCAATACAGGGATCCCCGCTTGGGCAGATCCAACACATTGACATCTTTGGGGTTGACCTTGAGCAGATGATGGGCGAGCAGGAAGCCTGTGATCGTCTGGGTTTGGCTGCCCCATGCGTACCTCGGTTGGGTCATGGAAGTATTCCGCCTACTTTTGTTCGGGAATGACCTTGGTTTGAATGTTGCACCCGTTGCTGATGACATCGCCGTACTGTTGCCCCCGCAACACTGGGCCAGTGTTTGCCGCCGTTGCTTTTGGATCCCAAGTTCCTGCGGGCAGCTAGCGTGTATGGTAGATGAAAGCTTGTTTTTGGGTCTTTCCCCGTCCCCATGCCCAGGGCTAGCACCTCTCGCCATCAGACCGACCCCCGCTTCAGCTCTGCTATCGCTCCACGACGCTTTCCCGAACAGGCCAAAGGGTTAAAGCCCCACCAACAAAAGCAACTGCAACGGCTTTACCAACTGCGCCTACCCCCCAACCGCCTGGTGACGGTGGAGTTTGCCCAACGGCTGGGATCCCTGACCCAAGAGTTGGAAGGCCGGCCCATCAGCGTTTACCTCAACCGGCGCGGCCAGGTAATCCGCGTAGGGGTGGGATCCCCTTTTGAAACCCAGATTCCCGCTTGGGAATTGCCCCGCCAGGGGGCCGAGCGCCTATCCGGGATCCGCTGCATCACCACCCAAATGGGGGAGGGGGGCCCCGGTCAAAAAGCGCTGACGGCCATGGCTTTGCAGCGTTTGGATGCCCTCATCACCCTTTCCGTGTCCAAGTCAGGAGGGCACCGACGCCGGGGAGGAGCGGCTACGGGCTTTGTTCACCGGGCCTATCTGGCCCATCTGCTGCCGGAGGGAGAGCGCCGTTGGCAGGTTTCTGAGCCTTTGCCTTTGGGGATCCTGGCAGAACAGGATCTGCAGGAGCTGGTGGCGGAGCTAGAAGATGGCTTTCGGCGCCAGTTGACCGCCCGCCAGGTGGATCTGGATCAGGATCGGGCCATCCTGGTGGGGCTGCAGGAGTCCGGGCAGAGCTACGAGGATCTCATGGATGGGTTGGCGGAGCTGGGCCGCCTGGTGGAAAGCGCCGGCGGACAGGTGCTGCAGGCCCTCTGGCAGAGGCGGGAAGGCCCCAATTCGGCCACGGTAATCGGATCCGGTAAGGTGCAAGAGCTGGCGCTGCTGGTCCAGGATCTGGGCGCTAACTTGGTGGTGTTCGACCGGGAACTCACCCCCAGCCAGGTGCGCACCTTGGAAGAGGCGGTGGGGGTGCGGGTGGTGGATCGCAGCGAGGTGATCCTGGATATTTTTGCCCAGCGGGCCAGAACCCGAGCCGGGAAGCTGCAGGTGGAGCTGGCGCAACTGCAGTATTTGCTGCCTCGCCTGGCCGGTCGCGGTCGCACCATGTCGCGGCTGGGGGGTGGGATCGGTACTCGGGGCCCGGGGGAAACCCAACTGGAAATGGAGCGGCGGGCCATCCAGCGGCGCATCAGCAAGCTGCGGCAAGAGGTGGAAGAGCTGCGCCGCCACCGCCAGCGGCTGCGCCAACGGCGCGAGGCATCCCAAATTCCCGTGGTGGCCCTGGTGGGCTACACCAACGCCGGCAAATCCACCCTCCTCAATGCCCTCACCCATGCCCAGGTCTACGTGGCCGACCAACTCTTTGCCACCTTGGATCCCACCACGCGGCGGCTGGATCTGCCCAACCGGCAGGCGGTCCTGCTGACCGACACGGTGGGATTTCTAACCGAATTGCCAGACCAACTGGTGGATGCCTTTCAAGCCACCCTGGAAGAGGTGACGGAAGCCGATGCCCTACTACATGTGGTGGATCTGTCTCACCCCAACTGGGAAGGACAGATCGAGGCGGTGGAAACCTTGCTGGACAAGCTGCCCTTGGCCACTGGTCCCCGCCAGCTGGTGTTCAACAAAATCGACCGCCTCGACCCCGAATGGGTGGAAGACGTCCGCCTGCTCTACCCCAAAGCCCTGTTTGTTTCCGCCGCCACCGGCCAAAACCTGGATCAGTTGCGCCACACCCTGGCCCAGTTTGCTACAGCCCTAAGTCCTAACCCCTTCGATTGGCAGGAACCCAAGGATCCCTAAAAGCATTCCATAAGGATTTCCAAACCTGCATAGCTCATCTTCATCCGCCGTCAACATAAACATTCAGTTACATTGAGATCAGGATTGTGACCCGACTTAAAGTTAGGGAGAGAACATGGCCACCACTGCAGTTGCACCTCAAGTCGCACCTCGCCTGGCCCAGCCCCATCTGACGCTGCAAACTCTGCCCATCGGGGCCGACACCCTTGCCATTCGCTCCCAAGACTGGGATAGGGATCGATTTGACATCGAATTTGCTCTGGAAAATGGCACCACCTACAACTCCTTCTTGATTCGCGGCGAGAAGGTGGCCCTCATCGACACCTCCCACGAGAAGTTTCGCCAGTTGTACCTGGATTGCCTGCAAGGGATCCTAGATCCTGCCCAGATCGACTACCTGGTGGTCAGCCACACCGAGCCAGATCACAGCGGCCTGGTTGGGGATCTGCTGGAGCTGGCGCCCCAGATGACGGTGGTGGCCTCCAAGGTGGCCATGCAATTTCTGGAAGATCTGGTGCATCGGCCCTTCCGGCGGCTGGTGGTGAAACAGGGAGATCGCTTGGATCTGGGCAAGGGGCATGTCCTGGAATTTATCTCTGCCCCCAACTTGCACTGGCCCGACACCATCCTCACCTACGACCACGGCACCCAGATCCTTTACACCTGCGACGTGTTTGGGATGCACTACTGCGACGATTTCGCCTGGGACGAACATCCCCACCTGTTGCAGGCCGACTTCAAGCTCTACTACGACTGCCTCATGGGGCCCAACGCCCGCTCGGTGTTGTCCGCCCTGAAGCGCATGGAAGCCTTGCCTCCCATCGCTGCCATTGCTACCGGCCACGGCCCCCTACTGCGCCATCACCTGTCCGACTGGGTGGAGCACTACCGCACCTGGAGCCTGGAGCAGGCCAAAGCCGAGCGCCTGGTGGCAGTGTTCTACCTGTCCGGCTATGGCCAGGCGGAAACCTTGGCTCAAGCCATTGCCCGCGGGATCCAAAAAACCGGCATCCAGGTGGAGCTGGCAGATTTGCGGCTGGTGGATGCCCACGAGGTGCGGGAGCTGATGAGCTTGGCCGCCGGTGTGGTGATAGGCATGCCGCCCCAATCAGGGCCTGAGGCCGCCACCACTCAAGTGCTGCTGAAAACCCTTTTGGCCTCTGCCCACAGCAAGCAAGGCTTTGGTCTGTTTGAGTCGGGCGGCGAAGATGATGAGTCGGTGTACCTCTGCCGCAACACCCTGCAGGAGATCGGCGCCAAAGAGGTGTTTGCCCCCATTCTGCTTAAGCAGCCTGCTGGCGAGGCCCTGCTGCAACTGGCCGAAGAAGCAGGTACCGACCTGGGGCAGTGGCTGACCCGGGATCGCAGCATTCAGCAGATGAAAGCCTTGGATGCCGACCTGGATCGCGCCCTGGGCCGCATTAGCAATGGCCTCTACATCATCACTGCCCGCAAAGGGCAAGCCACCAGCGCTATGCTCGCCTCCTGGGTAGCCCAAGCCAGCACCGATCCGCCAGGGATCAGCATTGCGGTGGCCAAGGATCGGGCCATCGAATCCTTCCTGCAGGTGGGAGATACCTTCGTGTTAAATGTGCTGCAAGAAGGCCATTACCAACCCTTGATGCGCCACTTCCTGAAGCGATTTCCACCGGGAGCCGACCGCTTTGCCGGGATCAAGACCTACCCTGCTGCCAACGGATCCCCCATCTTGGCCGATGCTTTGGCCTACCTGGAGTGCCGCGTGGTGAGCCGCCTGGAAACCAGCGATCACTGGGTGGTGTACAGCACCCTAGAAGCTGGTCGGGTCTCCAGCCCAGAGGGCCTCACCGCCATCCACCACCGCAAGGTAGGGAATCATTACTAATACTGATAGTGAGCAGTGAGAAGAGAGAAGTGAGAGATAATTTCTCACTCCCAGCCCTTCTCCCTGGGGAAGCTGGGATCCCTGTAGCGAACAGACTCACAAAAACTTCAATAGGACTGCCGATAGACCAACCCACTGGGATGTAGGAAGAAGGGGCTGTCTTCTCCCAGGCGGATCCCGATCTGCTCCAGCTGTTCCCCTTGGCGGGTCGCAGGCCTCGCGGGGAGCCCCTCTGTTCCCTGTTGAATCCTTTGGGATCCCTGCTGGGCTGGCTGATAAGGGACGTTGTTCAAACCTGAGGAAAAGGGATCCGAGGGGGCATACCTCTGTCGCCAGCGCTGGTAGGGGCTGACCGGTTCGGGAAAATGTTGCGTAGCGATAACCTCTGCCTTGTCGAGTGCAGTAGCAGTGTGGAGCACTTTCTGGGCTGTCGAGAGAGTAGAGGCAAGTGTTGACGATTCTGACAACTGCAACTGTGAAGAGGGCGAAAGGACGACCACCGGGCATGGCTCAGCTTGTGCCCAAGCCCCCGGCGCAAAAACCCAGGCAAGCCAGCAAAAGAAGATGGCACACCGCATGGGAAGATCCCTCCATAGGCCCAACCAGTCGTCTCTCAGGCCATTTTTCAAGGGCAGGACTGAGAGCACAGCTCCCATCTTGCCGATGCCGACTTGAAGGCCGGGTGCTCGGGATCCCCCCAGTTGAGTGATCTCGATCAGATCAGCAGACCTACTCTAGAAATGGGGTCTAAAGCCCTGCTCTACCGCTGCGCAGTTTGCCTTGGCTTAGCCAGCCAGTAGAGCAAGGAGCATGTCAAGAAACGGCGGATTTGCCAGGATAGTCTGCGCTGCTGACCCGTATATAGGCGTGCCAAGCCAAGTCCAGCAGGCCATCCAACACCGCTGCAGCCACTGCCGGGCCTCCTTTGCGTCCCTCAGTGCGGATGTGGGGCACCATGGAATCGGCTAGCTCCTGCTTGGCTTGCACCACGTTCACAAACCCAGCCGGCGTGGCGATGACCAGAGCAGGGGCCACCTCCTTCTTTCTAATCAGCTGCACCAAGGTGGAGAGGGCAGTCTGGGATTGGCCAATCACAAAGATCGCCTCAGGGTAGCGTTGGGCCAGGGTTTCCAAGCCCCAAGCGGAGCGGGTCTTGTCCCTTTGGGGGCGGGTAATCGCTTCGCTGCCGCAGTAGATGGGGTTGGAAAAGGTGTTCTGAACAGCCCAGGCAATGCCCACCTGTACCATCGGCTCATCGACCACAATGGTGGTACGCGCTGCCAAGGCCGCCGCCCCAGCCTGTAAGGCTTCGTTACCAAAACGGATGAGGTTCAAGTACTCAAAGTCGGCAGTAGCATAAATAACCCGACGAACCACCTCATACTCAGCAGGAGAAAGCTCGTGCTTGCCCACCTCCTGGTCGATGATCATCAAACTCTCTGCATCGGTTACGTGCCACTCCATCGATCCCAGACCCCGCCCGCCGTTTATCCTCAGTAATGACAGGATTGTACCTGCAGAGGCTCCAATGGGTGGGAAAAACCATCGCTCAACCTGGGGGCCAGCCCATCCCCCGACCGCCCAGAACGTGAATGTGGAGATGAAAGACGGTTTGCCCGCCGTCTTCTCCTTCGTTGATCACCAATCGGTAGCCTTTATTTAAACCTGCCTCGGCAGCCACCCGCTGAGCGGTCAGCAGGAGATGTCCCAGCAATGCCTCATGTTCGGGCTTGGCCTGGGAAATGCCGGGGATGGGCTCTTTGGGCACCACCAAAATGTGGACAGGGGCTTGGGGGGCAATATCTTTGAAGGCCAGGGCTCTATCGTCTTCGTAAACGATTTGTGCAGGGATCTCCCTGCGAATAATCTTGCCGAAAACTGTGTCGCTCATGGGTGCTCACAAATTAGTTCTGCCCTTAGCCTACCTGCTAACCGCACATTCTCCCACCCAGGTGGCGAGAGTGGCGCTCGGCACCTACTGCTTCAGCAGCCATTCAAATTCCTGCCGCAGTGATTGAATATGCCCCACTCGCGAGACCAACAGCGCATCTCGCCCGGCATCGCGAAAACGAGAGCGCCACAAACTCACCAAATCGGGGTTGCTGCACCAAAAGCGGATAACAGCGTCGACCAACTGATCCAAGTCCCAGCCGCGCCGGGCCGGCACTTCCTCCAGGGATCCCAGCAACGCATCGAGGGTGCAGGAGCTGGTACCCAGGTATTCCACCCCACAGGGCCGCTGGGCCAGCTTCTGTTGCTGATGAAAGAACTGCAGAGCAGGGGCGATGCCGATGATCTCGAAGGTGTAAACCATGTTGCTGATACATTTACGCTAAACACTGCTGAACATCACTGTTCAACTATG
>NZ_JANSHS010000179.1:0-9260 GCF_047461695.1 Synechococcus sp. R6-7 | reverse complement strand
TGCGAAGCAGTCAGGGTCGGGTAGTTTACGGTCGAGATACCGACTCCTCTGCCAAGTCGTTCTGTGACGCGGGGCAGGAATGCCCAATGGCAAGGTTGGGAGGCCCAAGCTCTATTGGCTAGAGTGAGGGCGGGGGGATGTTACAAGGAAAGCTTCTGGAATAGATGAGCCACCGGCAGGGCAAATCCTGGAATAACCTCTTCACCTTCTAGAAGATCAACCGATTTCAGGAGGCGGTCAGGCTCTTGAGAGCTGCGATACACCAGGACGTAGTGCTCGCTGGGGTGAACCAGCCAAACCAGGCGGCTGCCATTTTCAAAGTACTCCACCAGCTTGTCATGAATTTCTTCAACCGTATTGCGGGGGGAAAGCACTTCAACAGCCAGATCTGGAGCGCCTTCCAAAAATCCTGTGGGCAGTTCAGCCATGCCCTGCAAGCGTTCTTTAGCAAAAAAAGAGATGTCAGGGGAGCGCCAATTTCCACTCTTCATCTTAAAAGCAGTGCTGGAATCTAAAACGATCCCCAGCTTGTTGGACAAAACGTAGGGGGTCAAAGCTGCTAATAGGAGGCTGCAGACATAACCATGGAGTGCCCCCGCGCTTCCCATATCAATTGGCTTCCCATCAACAATCTCGTAGCGATGTCCCTCCCTGGACAACGCCATGAATTCTTCGGCTGTCCAAGCTCTTTTTCCCTGAGTTGGCACAGCTCCGACGGTCATCTGCAAACTCCTTGCTGCTCCTTCGACACCGCAAGCCAAGCCCGCAGGGATCCCCCAGCGGCTTTTCCTCGAGGGGGGACGCCAAAGGCTAAAATAGCCTAGCTCATCCTACTGTACCGACGGAAAAGGCACCTTGATCGAGCGCTACACTCTGCCCGAAATGGGCCAGATTTGGTCCACTGCCCACAAGCTCCAGACCTGGCTGCAGGTGGAGCTGGCTGTCTGTGAAGCGCAAGCGGAGCTGGGGCGGATCCCGCAAGAAGCCCTGCAGGAGATCAGAGCCAAAGCCGCCTTTGACCCGGCGCGGGTTTTGGAAATTGAGGCGGAAGTGAAGCACGATGTTATTGCCTTCCTAACCAACCTCAACGAGCACGTGGGCGAGGCAGGGCGCTACATCCACCTGGGCCTGACCAGCTCGGACGTGTTGGATACCGCTCTGGCCGTGCAGCTTGTGGCCTCGGTGGAGATCTTGCAAGCTCGCCTGGCCGACCTCATCGCTGCTATCCGCGACCAAGCTCGGCAGCACCGCTACACCCTCATGATCGGCCGCACCCACGGTGTTCACGCCGAGCCGATTACCTTTGGCTTTAAGCTGGCAGGGTGGCTGGCCGAGTGCCTGCGCCACCAAGAGCGCCTAGCTCGCCTGCGGGAAGTGGTGGCGGTGGGCAAGATCTCTGGCGCCGTGGGCACCTACGCCAACGTGCCTCCCCAGGTGGAGCAGTTGGCCTGCGCTCGCCTGGGCCTGAAGCCCGATACAGCCTCGACACAGGTAATCTCGCGGGATCGCCACGCTGAATACGTGCAAACCTTGGCTCTGATTGGCTCTTCCCTAGAGCGCTTTGCTACTGAAATCCGCCACCTGCAGCGAACAGAGGTACTGGAGGCTGAGGAGTACTTTGCCCCCGGCCAAAAGGGATCCTCTGCTATGCCCCACAAGCGCAACCCCATCAAGGCGGAACAACTGACGGGGCTGGCCCGTCTCCTGCGCGGGTATGCCGTCTCGGCCCTAGAAAACATCCCCCTTTGGCATGAGCGGGACATCTCCCACAGCTCGGTGGAGCGGGTTATCCTGCCCGATGCCTCCATTCTCTGCCACTACCTGCTGGTGAACATGGCCGACCTGGTGCGCCACCTGCAGGTTCACACCGGCAACATGGAGCGCAACCTCAACCTCTACGGCGGCGTCATCTTCAGCCAGCAGGTGCTGCTGGCTTTAGTGGAGAAGGGCCTTAGCCGCAAGGAAGCTTACCGCCTGGTGCAGGAAAATGCTCACTGCGCCTGGAACCAGCCCGGCGGGGATTTCCGCGCCAATCTGCTGGCGGATCCCCGAGTGATGGCCCACCTGAGCGAGGCAGAACTGCAGGACTGCTTTGATCCCCAGCGCCACCTAACTCACCTAGACGAGATCTTTGCCCGCTTGGGCATTTGAGGGATCCCCTATGGTTTGGCAGCGGCAGCACGTCTTGGGCTTGGCGGATTTTACTCCCGAAGAATACCAGATGGTTTTGCAGACCAGCGCCAGTTTCCAGGAGGTGTTGACGCGGCGGTTGCCCAAGGTGCCCACCCTGCAGGGGAAGGTGGTGGTGACGCTGTTCTTCGAGCCTTCCACCCGCACCCGTACCAGTTTTGAGCTGGCGGCCAAGCGCCTTTCGGCCGATGTGCTCAACTTTTCCCCTGGCACTTCTTCCTTGGGCAAGGGGGAGACGCTTTTGGATACGGCCCGCACCTTTCTGGCCATGGGATCCGATCTCTTAATCGTTCGCCATGCCCAGGCAGGAGTGCCCCAACAATTAGCTGCCGAGATCGACCGCCGTGGATCCCCTGTGGGCGTTCTCAATGCTGGGGATGGCCTGCACGAACATCCCACTCAAGGCCTGCTGGATTTGTTTACCCTCTGCAGCCATCTGGATCCCCGGCGTCCTCGTCTGGAGTTGCTGCAAGGGATCAAAATCGCCATTGTCGGCGATATTCTCCACTCGCGGGTGGCCCGCTCCGATATCTATGCCTTGGTGACTGCCGGAGCTGAGGTTCACTTAGCCGGCCCTCCCACCCTGTTGCCCAAGGATTTTGCCCAGTTTGTACCCGGCCATACGCTCCCTGTCCATTGGCAGCTAGAGCCTGCCCTCGAAGGGGCGCGTTTTGTCATCACCTTGCGCCTGCAACAGGAGCGCATGGGCGAGTTCCTTCTCCCCAGCCTGCAGGAGTACCATCACTTCTTCGGCCTCACGCGGCAACGACTGCGCCTGTGCCACCCAGAGGTGAGGGTTTTACACCCCGGCCCGGTCAATCGCGGTGTGGAACTCAGCTCCGAGGTGATGGAGGATCCCGGCTTGAACCTGATTGAGCAGCAGGTCACCCACGGCGTGGCGGTGCGCATGGCCCTGCTGTACCTCATGGGGGGCGGGCGGATCCCAGCTTAGAGCCCAGATCTTTCTCTGCTCGGGGAACATGTAGAGCTGCCCCACGTCTAGAAGGTTGGAGTCTATCTTCTAACCAATTCTCTCTGCCAAAAGCCGAAAGAATCTCTGGGCGGGGCTTTTCCCGCCCTGCTGAAATCATGTCCAAGCTTGCCGAGAGGGGAGCAACATCTTTGTCTCAAATTTTACACATCTTGGATCTGGATCGAGTTTTTTTGCAGCCGTCCCAGCTTAGCTCTTATTCAAGTTGTGTCCGTTTGATTGGTTGTCAAACGAGATAGAAGTTCAGCAGCTAGACCTTTTCGCGGATCCTGGGCTCCAGGATCCTGATTTTGCTGAAATCCAAACTGGCCAAAACCACCAGATGGAAAATCAAGGTTTGGAAACGAGCCAGCACACTCAAAAAATATCGATTTTTTCTCTTGACTTAACCCAAAGTTAACCTTTAGATATCCCTCCGTTAACTTTGAGGTTATAGGGTTGAAAATGTTGATTCGCCACAGATATTACCTATGCGAACCCTGCTTTCTGCTTTCTCCCTCACCGCTCTAACAGTAGGATTTCTAACAGCGACCTCGGCTCAAGCCCAAACCGTGCAAATCTCCGGGGCGGGCGCGACCTTTGCGGCTCCTTTGCTGCAACGTTGGTTTGACGCCTACAACCGCACCGTAGACCCCGCTGTGCAAGTCAGCTATCAGTCTGTCGGTAGTGGTGCTGGCCTAGAGCAGGTGATCAATGGCACTGTGGACTTCGGCGCTTCCGAGGCGCCTTTCTCCGGTGCTCGCCTGGAAAGCTTCCGAGCTAAATACGGCTATGATCCCCTACAGTTGCCTCTGGCGGGAGGGGCCATCGAGTTTGCCTATAACCTGCCCGGCATTGAAGACGGAGAGCTCATCCTGAAGCGGAAAACCTACTGCGGCATCGTGACCGGCGAGATCACTCGCTGGGACGACATTCGCATCAAGGCCGAGAACCCACGTATAGCAAACAAGCTGCCACCCCTGGACATCACCTGGGTACACCGCTCTGATGGTTCTGGGACTACCTTTGTGTTCACCAACCACATCAGAACTGTCTGCCCTAATTGGACAGCCGGTGCTGGTACTTCTGTCGAGTGGCCTGTTGGCATTGGAGCCCAAGGGAATGAGGGCGTAGCCGCCACCATCAAGCAGGAGCCAGGGGCGATTGGCTACGTGAACCAGTCCTATGCCAAGCTCGAAAAGATGGCCACTGCTCGCTTGGAAAACAAAGCGGGCAACATTGTTGAGTTCTCGACTGAGGCAGCTACCTCGGCGCTGGATGCTCCCATTCCTGATAACTTTGCGCTGTTGGTGCCCGACCCTGAAGGGCCAAATGACTACCCAATCGTGGGCTTGTTCTGGGTGATGCTGTACCGCGAGTATCCCGATCAGCAGAAGCTGACCAAGCTGGTGGAGGCTCTGAAGTGGACCCAGGGGCCAGAGGGTCAAGCCATCACCAAGGAGCTGGACTACATCCCTATGCCTGAGGCGGCTATCCAGCGGATCTTTGCAGAGCTGGATGCCATCACCGTTAACCCCAATGCGGTGCGATGACTGGGTTGCAGCCTGAACTCCACTAGAGTGGAGCTGGTGGCCGGCTGAGGAGGCAGATGAGGCTTTCTCGGTCGGCTGGTGGGCTTACCTTGCACGGTGGGATTTTTAGGAAAGATTTTGAACCGAAGATGATCATGGGAGAGAGGCTATGACTTCAGCGGCTACGGGTTATGGTTCACCACCAAACCCGGATATCGATGTTGACATTGAGAAAAAGGCGAGCCTGTCTCGGGCTGTTGATGTGGGCTTTGTCCGCCTGACGCTGGCCTTGGCAGGGTTTGCCGGCATTATCCTCATCTGGGTGATTCTTCAAACCACCGAAGCGGCTCTGCCGGCGATTCAGCAGTTTGGCTTGGGCTTCCTGGTTACTGCCCGCTGGAACCCGGTGGAAAACATCTACGGGGTGCTACCACAGATTTATGGCAGTTTGGTAACCTCTCTGGTGGCTTTGATTTTTGCCATCCCTCTGGGCATTGGCACTGCCATCTTCCTGGCGGAAGGTTTTGCCCCCAAGTGGGTAACGGAGCCGATTGGCTTTGCCGTTGAGCTGATCGTGGCCATTCCCAGTGTGGTGCTGGGGCTGTGGGGGATCTTTGTGCTGATTCCAGCAGTGCGGCCCATCTTTCGAGCCATTAACCAGACGCTGAGTTGGATCCCTTTCTTGGGTGGCCCGGCTCCGCGGGGGCCCAGCTTGTTGATAGTGGCTATGGTGCTGGGGATCATGATCTCTCCCATCATCATCTCCATTACCCGCAGTACCCTTGAATCTCTGCCACGCAGCCTAAAAGAGGGCGCTTTGGCTCTGGGGGCAACCCGCTGGGAGACCCTCTTAACGGTGATGATCCCTGCCGGCCTGTCGGGCATTGTCAGCTCGATCATGCTGGCGCTGGGACGGGCCCTGGGAGAGACCATGGTAGCGGCCATGCTTTCCGGCAACGCCAACCGCATCAATATCTCCCTAATGCAGCCGGGATCCACCATTACTGGCTTGATTGCCTCTCAGTTTGGCGAGGCAGGACGCTTGCAGGTTTCGGCTCTCATGTATGCCGGCGTGGTGCTGATGGTGCTGACGTTATTGGTCAACATTGTTGCCGAGATCATCATCCGCAAGTTTCGAAACTTGGAGCAGTAACTTGGGAAGCAGAAAGAAGATAAAGGAGCACTGTTATCATGTCCGACTCAGCACAGCTTGCCCCTGAGAAGGTTGACATCGACATTACTCGTGCCGCCATTGCCCCTGTCCGCAATTACACAGGCATTGTCCTAACCCTGCTGAGTGGCCTCTTTGTGGCGGTGATCATAGCTTCCCTATCTTGGGTGCTGTGGGATGTGGGCAAGGAAGGCATCCAGCGGATAAATTGGGATGTCCTCACCCAGACCCGCTACCCTGCCCCTGGCCTGGCGGAAGGGGGCTTTGGTCACGCAATTGTCGGCAATTTAATGGTGCTGGCTACGGGGGCGGCTTTGAGCTTTCCCTTCGGCATCTTGGCGGCAGTGTACTTGTCTGAATTCGGTCGCGGCACCCGCTTGGCTTATCTGGTTAAGTTTTCCTGCAATGTGCTCACGGGGGTACCGGCCATTCTCTGCGGCCTGTTTGCCTATGCTGTGGTGGTGAGGGGATCCGGCTTTTCGGCTTTCTCGGGAGGGGTGGCTTTTGGCGTGCTGATGCTGCCGATTGTCATCCGCTCCACCGAGGAGGCGTTGCTGCTGGTTTCGCCCGACATGCGCTTGGCTTCCCTTGGCCTGGGCTCAAATCGCTTTCAGACCACAATGCGCGTTGTTTTGCCGGCAGCGGCACCGGCCATCGTAACCGGGCTAATCCTGGCTTTGGCCCGAGCGGCAGGCGAGGCTGCACCTCTGCTCTTTACCGCCTTCAACAACAATTTCTGGTCTACTAATCTATTTGGCCCGGTGGCTACCTTGCCGGTGATGGTCTACTTTTTCTCCATCATTCCCTACAGGGTGCAGCAGGAGCTGGCTTGGGCGGGCGCTTTGGTTTTGTTAGCCATTGTTTTGGCGGCCAGCTTGACCGCTCGCTTTTTGGTGTACAAGACCAGGAAATAGCCTGAGGATTCTCAACAAAGTCTTGAATCGAACTCTTCGTCGAACTCTAGCTCTTTTTGTGAGTGCTGCCATGCAAACTCAATCTCTTAACCAGACCTCTTACGTTTTCAGGACCGAGAACCTGAATGTCTACTATGGCTCCAATCTGGCGGTAAAAAATGTTACTCTGGACATCCCAGCCCGACAGATTACTGCGTTTATCGGCCCTTCCGGCTGTGGCAAAAGCACGATCCTACGTTGCTTCAACCGCACCAACGATTTGATCCCCGGTGCTCGTGTAGAGGGCAAGCTCACCTACCACGGCAAGGATCTCTACGCCAAAGAAGTCGATCCGGTGGCGGTGCGGCGGCGTATCGGCATGGTCTTCCAAAAACCCAATCCCTTCCCCAAAAGCATTTACGACAACGTGGCCTACGGCCCGCGGGTGCTGGGGATGAAGGTAGACTTGGACGAGGTGGTGGAAACCTCGCTGAAACGGGCTGCCCTCTGGGATGAAGTCAAAGACAAGTTGAAAGAAAATGGTCAGTCGCTGTCGGGAGGGCAGCAGCAGCGCTTGTGTATTGCCCGCGCTCTGGCGGTACAGCCGGATGTGATTTTGATGGATGAGCCCTGTTCGGCACTGGATCCCATTTCCACCCGCCGTATCGAAGAGCTGATGAAGGAGCTGGAGGAGGAATATACCATCATCATCGTCACCCACAACATGCAGCAGGCCAGCCGCGTCTCGGATATGACGGCTTTCTTCAGCGTGGAGCTGGTGGGATCCAACCGTGTGGGCGAGCTGATTGAATTTGACAGAACTGAAGTCATCTTCAACAGCCCCACCAAGCAAGCCACAAGAGATTATGTGGAGGGCCGCTTCGGCTAATCGACCTGGCCGGACAGGGATCCTTCCCATACTGTTCTCGGCAAACCCTTTTGCAGGCAATTTCTGCCGATGATGGAGTCTGAAGAACCGTTGCACCCAAATACGGATACCTATGATCGCTGCCGCTCCTGACAAGCTGCAGGCTTTGCGTTCTGACTTAGAGGGTATTGAGATCATCACTGATCCGGCTCAGGTGGCCAAGTTGTCGTTGGATTTTTACCACTACAGCCCCGTGCTGAGCCGACAACTGAGCGACAAGCGGGGAGATTTGGTGGTGCGCCCCGCCGATGAGGCCGAGGTGATGCGGGTGGCAGCGGCCTGTGCCAGGCTGCGGATCCCGGTTACGGTGCGCGGTGCCGGTACCGGTAATTACGGCCAATGTATCCCGCTGGCCGGGGGTGTGATCCTGGACATGGGCAAGCTCAACCAGGTGCTTTGGGCAAAGCCGGGCTTGGCGCGGGTGCAGGCGGGGGCCAAGTTGATGGCCATCGACAAACACACCCGGGAGATGGGCTGGGAGATCCGCATGGCTCCTTCCACCTATCGCACGGCCACCATCGGGGGGTTCATTGCCGGCGGCAGCGGCGGCATTGGCTCTGTGACCTACGGCCAACTGCGGGATCGCGGCAACATCTTGGGGCTGCGGGTGGTCACCCTGGAGGAAGAGCCGCGGGTGCTGGAGCTGCGGGGAGACGAGGTGTTCCAAGTGAGCCATGCCTGGGGCCTCAATGGGATCATCACCGAAGTGGAGATTCCGCTGGCGCCTGCTTATCCTTGGGCGGAGCTGGTGGTGGCTTTTCCCCCCGCAGGAGGGTTTATGCCCTGTGCCCATTTTGGCCAGGCCCTGGGCGATGCGGATGGGATCATCAAGAAGATGATCAGCCTGCACGCTTGGCCGATCCCCAGCTACTTTGCACCGCTGCGGGGTCATTTGCCAGAAGGATCCGCTGTGGCCCTGTTGATGGTGGCCGAATGCAGCCTGGAGCCGCTGTTGGAGCTTGTCCGGGAACATGGGGGCCAAGTGGTTTACAACAAAACGGCCCAAGAGGCCAGCAAGGGGATCTCGCTGGGGGAATTTTCTTGGAACCACACCACCTTGCACTGCCGCAGCGTGGATCCCAGCCTTACCTATTTACAATCGGCTTTTCCCGCCGATCGGGAGCTGAAGCTGGTGCAGCACATGTACGAGTATTTTGGCGACGAAGTGCTGATGCACCTGGAGTGGATTCGCATCAACGGGCAAGCTACCCCTGTCGGCCTGCAAATTGTCCGCTTTACCACCGAAGAGCGTCTAAACGAGATCATGCGCTACCACGAAGAGCAGGGAGTATTTATTGCCAACCCCCACACTTTCATCATCGAAGACGGCGGGCGCAAAGTGATGGATCCGCGCCAGATTCGTTTTAAAGAAGAAGTGGATCCCTATGGCCTGCTCAATCCGGGCAAGATGCGCACCTGGCAGGAGCGCGCCTCTGCTTGAGGAATAGCAACAGTAGCACAGCAATTGGCCTTGGTCTATCTGTATTGCCCATGTTTAATCCCTGATGGATTGTCTGGGCAGGACAACACCAGTCCAAAGCTCTACAGTCAGCTAGAAATCGCAGGAGCCCCGCAC
>NZ_JANSHS010000178.1:0-25571 GCF_047461695.1 Synechococcus sp. R6-7 | reverse complement strand
GCCAGCGGGACGGAGTCCTTGAAAAGCCCTCTGGCCCTGTGCATTTAACGTTTGTTTTAGTGTTGTTTTAGGTGTGAGTGCAGTGTCCTAGTTGGAATGAAACGACCGTAATGAGGAATGAAACTGTTCCGTCGCATTGCCTGGGGGTGGTCGCGGAAGCGGCGTGGAAGGCTTGGGCGGCACCGCTGAGCAGCTGGGAAGCGTCTTAACCTAACTTGAAATGACTACAATGGGATCGACTCCAGCTCTTCTCCCAAGATGGGATCCCTGAAATACAAAGTTTGCTGCCAACCAGGATGAATTGGGTTTTGGCGCAGGTCAGCAGTGACGGGATGGCCAAAGTTACTGCTCAACAATTGTAACGTTAAAGCCCTTATTTTTCAGGGTTTCCGCATGATAGCGGGCATACTCCAGTTGCTCAAATGCTGCCAACTGCACAAACTTCTGGCCATCCACATCTTTCACAAAGGCCCCATGGGAGACTTGTCGAGCACGTGCCAAGCTCTCATCTCCCGAGTAGGTAGTGAGCACCAAGAAGGTTCCCTCGCCGCGGTTCGGCCCCAGAGAGTCTACGCTGTTGTCGCTTAGGGGCACCACGTTTTGGGATCCCGCAGAAGTAGGCGATGAAGGTTGGGACGGGCGCTCCAGGCTGGCTGCCAACTGCTCCACCGTTTGCAAGCTGGGGGGAGAGGGTTCCTTGGAAGCCAAGGCCAAGTCAGTTTGCAGGCTATCCAGCAGGTTGGGAACGTCTTGAAGGGGATCCACCTGCAAGTCCTTCCAGTCCGGGGTGGCCGCCAAGCCCAGCGCCAGCCGATCCGGATCCAAGCCACCGGAATAGAACTCCTCTCCCACCTGCCCTTCCACCGGTTCCAGTGGGATCAGGGGCAACTGGGCCAAATCCAGCTGGGCAGGGATCCCTTCTTCCGCCCTGCTGGCAGCACTTTGGGGCAGGGACAGTTCTTCCGGCCAGATCAGCCAGCGCACCCCAAAGCCAATCCCCGCGCAGGAAAGCACCCACAGCAGCAAGACCCAGAGGGGCGAAAAGGCCCCGGAGGGCCGCGGCATCTCTTCCTCTTCCAAGTCTTCCACCACCTCTTGAATGAGCACAGGTGAAGGGCGCTGTACAGAGCTGATATTCCCAAGCTGACCTGCTCGTGGGGGCGGGACAGAGTCCATGCGCTGCAAACGCTGCCAGAGGCGGAATCGCTCCAGTTCTTTCAGCACATCCAAATGCAGATGGCTCAGCGCCTCCTGAAGAGCAAGTTGAGGAACTGGATGTGAATGGGACTGCTGTGCCGGAGACAGGGGTTGGGTAGGGTCTGGGGGAAGCGGAGAAGGACTCATAGACAGCCCACACTCAACTTGATGTAAAGTCGGAGAGCAAACAATGCCGATCCACTGTTACAGCTGGAAACAGCCTAACAGGAGAACCCACCTTGGGAACAAGGATTGCCAGCGCCCCATACCTTGCCATAAACCACCATGCCACAGGGCTATGGCAGTCTTCTAGGGCTTTGCCTCCAGATAGAGGGCACGCACATCTGCCGGTAGGTTCTGAAGCAAGATCTGGCGGGCAGAGGCAACGATGGCATCCACATCTTCTGGAGCAAGGTAGTATCCGTCAGCCTTGAGTTGGTCGGCAATGCGAACCGGTGACCAGCCAAACCGATCCCGCAGCAGCAGAATGAAGCGCAGATCCCCCGGCAAGGTATCCAAACCAGCAGTCAAATAACAGGCCAGTGCCGGTGAAAGAGAGGACTTCGCCCCGCCTCTGGTGGAGTCGAGACTGCAAGAAGCTTGAGGGCGGGTGGGGATCCCATCCAAGGATTGGATCAGCTCACGGGTTTGCTCCGCCAGCCAGGGTCGCAGCACAGGATCCCCTTCTCCCACAAGGCTGTGGACATCTAGGCGCTGTAGGCGCGGGTAAAGCCGCAACCAAACCTGCTCTCGATAGGCAGCCCACTGCTCGGGCGGCAGATGTTCGGCAAGGATCCCGTCCACCCACTGGCAGTAGCGGCAAAACAGGCTGATGAAGTAGCGGGCCACCTCCGGCTGCCGTTGAAAGGCCCGCAGCAACTCCAGATCGCTGTAATGGGCCACCCCCCGCACGATAGGGGCGTTGCATTCCGGCCAAAAGGCGGTAGCTTCGGGCATGAGAATTTCTCCCGCAGAAAAATCCCTAGCTATTCTCCAGGATCTCCCGGCAGGCGGATAACAACTGCTCCTGCTCCGGCAGGGTGCGCAGGCCAATGCGCAGGTAGCGATCTCCCAGCTCGGGAAAACTCAGGCAATCCCGCACCAGAATCCGGTGCCGCTGCAGCAGCGCCCGCTGAATTTGCGTGGCAGAGCCAGGGCAGCGCACCAACACAAAATTGGCTTGACCAGGCCAGGGATCCCAGCCGGGCAGTGCTTGCAAACCCCTGAGCAAATGCTCTCGGGCCACGGGCAGCCAGGCGAAGGTGCGCCGGCGAAAGTCTTCATCGGCCAAAGCTGCCGCCACTGCCACTCCCGCCAATCCGTTGACGCTCCAGGGATCCCGCCACTGTCGCCAGCGCTGCCAGTGATCCGGGTGCCCCACCGCAAAGCCAATGCGCAAGCCGGGCAGGGTGAAAAACTTGGTGAGGGAACGGATGACGATGGTGTTGGGATGAGCCGCCAGGTGGGGGATCAAGGTTTGGCTGCGGGGCATTGCCGACGGGCTGGAGTTTAAGCTCAGGGTGGGCTCCCCCGGCAAAAAGTCCATAAAAGCCTCGTCCACCACCACCTGGTTGAACTGGGGCAGGAGAGGCAGGATGTCTTGCTGCAGGATGAGCTGGCCCGTCGGGTTGTGGGGGTTGTTCAGCCAAAGCACTCGGCTCCCCTTGCCTGCCGCCGGAAGGGGTTCCTGCAGAAGGGTAAAACCGGCGGATCCCTGGCCGGGGAAAAAAGGCAGCGGCTTGATGGTCGCCCCTGCTGCCCGCAGAGCCCGCGCATAATCCCCAAAAGCAGGCTGGGGCAGCCATACCTCCCGCCCTTGCGCATCCCGGGCTGCCCAGGTGAGCAACTCCGCTGCCCCATTGCCCACAAAGATCCACTCAGGATCGACGGCCCAATGGTTGGCCAAACAGATGCGCAAGTCCCGATAGTCGGGATCCGGGTAGCGGCTGATTACAACCGGGTCTGCTGCAGACAGCGCCTGAGTCAGAGCTTGCAAGACCGATTCCGGTGGGCCCAGCGGATTCAAGCTGGCCGAAAAATCCAGAATCTCCTGGGGAGAGCAGCCAGCGATTGCTGCTCCCCAAGCCCAATTGCCACCATGTCGAGGCTGCTCCACGCCCTACCCAGCAGCCGAGTCCCAACCCGGCGAAATTAAGATTTCCCCCCTGCTACTGCTTCGCGGAATGACTTGCCCGCCGTAAAAGTGGGGACGATGCTCTCTGGGATCACCATTTTTTGGTTGGTTTTCGGGTTGCGACCTTCCCGCTCTTTGCGCTTGCGAGCCTCAAAGGAGCCGAAGCCCACCAGGGTCACCTTCCCCTTGGGTTCACCGTTTTCATCGCGGGATGCGACCTCTTCGACAATGATCTCCAGTGCGGCGGAAATGACAGCCTCCGCTTCTTTTTTGGTTACATTGGCGCGATGAGCGACGGCATCAACAAGTTCTGCCTTGTTCATCCTGATCTCCTTCTGAGTTAGGCAATAAAAGTTAGAGCGTTCCCTGGATCGCGGATTCGCTCAGGCGTTGCAGAGCGGCCACGGCCCAGAGTGTTCTCAGTGTGTGGGAGCGGGGCTTGCCCTGCAATGCGCCAAGGCGCCACTGGCGCGAATGGCAGGATTGTGGCAGTTGAGCTCCAAATCACTGACATATTCTACAGCTAAGTTAGGGCAGAAGCCTGCTGGGCAAGGGGTTTTAGGGGATCTTAACGCAATTTTCTGGGAGACAAGAGACTGCATATACCCAGTTGGCTCGGATCCGACAGAAAGCTAGGGCTCACGACTCGGGTCGGAAGTAGGCCCGCATCACCTCTCGAAAGATGGGAGCGGCCCGTGATCCACCCCCACCGCCGCTGTTTTCCAGAAAGACCACGACCACCAATTCGGGCCAGTCGTAGGGAGCATAGCCAACATACCAAGCGTGGGATCGCCGCGGCGGATCCTCTGCGGTGCCGGTTTTACCAGCCGTTGGGGGAAATCCTGGCCCCAGGTTGGCGTTGCCGCCGGTGCCGTAAACCACGACATCTCGCAGCCCCTGCTGCAGGATCTCCAGGGTGGCAGGGGAAAGACCTACCTTTTGGCGCAGCGGCACAGGGCTTTCCGGGATCACCTGGTGCGAGAGCAAGGGGCGCACCCGCCAGCCCCCATTGGCCACTGCCGCCGTTACCACCGCCATTTGCAGCGGCGTAGCGGTAATAAATCCCTGGCCGATGGACATGTTGACCGTGTCGCCCACATACCAGGGCTCGCGCCAGTGGCGCTGCTTCCACTCAGCATCCGGCACCAGACCCGCAGCCTCCCCTTTGAGGCCAATCCCGGTCAGTTGTCCCAACCCAAAGCGGCGCGACCATTCTTGCAAGGGGGCAGCCTTGGTGCCGAGGGCAATTTGGTAGAAAAAGGTGTCGCTGCTGTAGGCCATCGCCTGCCGGTAGTTCAGCCGCCCGAAGCCGGCCCGGTTCCAGTCCCAAAAGCGCCACCCTCCCACCTGGATGTAGGGGCCGGTCTGCAGCACGGTGTTGGGGGGAAAGGCTCCCGACTCAATCCCGGCAGCGGTGGTGATGATTTTGTAGGTGCTGGCGGGGGGATAGGGCCGCAGGCCGCGGTTGAGGAAGGGAAAATCCTGCTGCTGCAGGCTCTCCCACTGGGCTTGGGTGATGCGGCTGGAAAAGAGGTTGGGATCAAAGGTGGGATAGCTGGCCATGGCCAGGATCGAGCCATCGCTGGGATCCATGGCGATCACCGCTCCTTTTTGCTGGCCGAGGGCTCGCTCTGCCGCCTGCTGCAGCCGCACATCCAAAGTGAGCTGCAGGGTGTTGCCCGGTTGGGGCGCTTGTTCCCCCAGCACCCGCAGCACCTCTCCCATGGCGTCCACCTCCACCTGTCGCCCGCCCCATTGGCCGCGCAGATGGTTCTCGAACAATTCCTCCACTCCCATCAGGCCAACGATATCCCCCAGGCGATAGCTAGGGTCGGCCCGCAGTTGTTCCTGCGAGATCTCGCCGGTGTAGCCCAGCAGGTGAGCAGCCAAGTCGCCGTGGGGATAAAACCGCACCGTCTCCGCCTCCACCATCACCCCCGGCAGCTCGCGGCTCATCTCCTCCAGTTGAATGACCACCTGGGGGCTGGCGTTGCGCAGGATGCGCACGGGAAAAGGGGAACGATATCCAGCCTGTTCTAGCTTTTGGGCGATCTCCTCAGGGGCGATGTTCAAGTAGTCTGCCAACTTGGGGATCATCTCCTGCCAGCGCTGCCGAGACTGCACCAGAGGCCAGAGGAAGACCGAGTGGGACAATCGGCTGCCCGCCAGCAATACGCCGTTGCGATCCACAATGCGCCCGCGTTCTGGCGGCTGGGGCAGCAGGCGAATGCGGTTGGTATCGGCCAGCTGGCGGTAATACTGGGTGCGCGCCAACTGCAGGTAGGCCAGACGGGATCCCAGCCCTCCAAACAGCAGCAGACTGGTCAGCAAGAGCAAGACAACGGCCCGATAGCCTTGCCCCACCGTTTTGGTCGGCAGGGATCCCAGCCAACGAGGACTACCGCCGTCCGGCGGGGGTGGGGGAAGCACCCGGCGAGGGGCAGGCGGCCTGGAATGGGGGGAGAACAGGGCTTTTGGATCCCGTCCTGCCAAGGTGTGGGGGCTTCGCGCGGCGTTGCTGACGGGGTAGAGTTTGGCCATGAACTTGCCAGAAGAATTGCAACCGATACACCCAAAATCAAGAGGAGATGCCCGCTCTTGGGCGGGCCCTCTCAGCATCCATCCAGTATCCCTGGCTCTGGCAAGCCTCGTCCAGGAGTGGCAGCGTGGATAGAGCAGAACAACAACGGCTGCGCCAGGCTGCCTGGCTGATGGTGGGCAATGGCCTGCGCCTGGGGTTGTCCGGGGCCTATTTCATCCTCTTGGCCCGTCTGTTGGGGCCGGAAGCCTTCGGGGTTTTCTCTGCCATCTTGGCCTGCAGCAACCTGGCCGCCCCGTTTGGCTATTTGGGTCAATCGGAACTGCTGATCCAGCGCCTCAGCCGGCAGGGATCCCCGACTTGCACCCAGGGGATTGGCCCCAGCTTATGGTTGGCGGGATTGGGCTGTGGGGGGATGGCGCTGGTGTTGTGGCCCCTCTTGAGCGTTTGGCTGGCCGGGACGCCGGCAGCGGTGGTGGGGGTATTGCTTTTGAGCGATCTGCTGTTCATCGCGGTGCCAGAGGTGTACAGGGGGATCCTGATCGGGAGAGAGCAGGCTGCTGGGGTAGCCCTCATCGACACGGGCATGGCGCTGGGGCGATTGGGGGCAGTGTTGTTGGCGGTGGCCTTAGGCTGGGGATCCCTGGCGCAATGGGCCATTCTGTACAGCCTGATGGTGTTGGTCGTGCTGCTGCTGATCGCGAGGGGGATGGGGCGGTGGAGCGAGCCTTCTCTCCCCTTGGCCCTGAGCTGGCGAGATCTGCGGGAACGGCTGATAGCGGGCTGGGACTTTGCGGTGGGGCTGGCCGCGGTGAAAACCTTCACCGATTTGGACAAGCTGCTCTTGCCCCGTTTGGCCTCAGCAGCGGCGGGGGGTCTTTACAGCGCTGCCTATCGGGTGATCAACTTCTCGCAAACGCCGATGATCGCCCTGCTCACCAGCCATTTTGCCGAGCTGTGCCGCCAAGGGCAGAAGGGCCTTCCGCAAGGCTGGCGCTACGCCTGGCAGCTTTTCCCTTGGGTGGTGGGCTACGGCAGTTTGGCTGCTCTGGGGCTGGCCCTGGGATCCTACGGGATCCCCTGGGTGCTGGGATCGGCTTACCGGGAAACGGCCCTCATCCTGCGCTGGCTCAGCCCGGTCATTTTGCTAGAAGGGATCCACCTTTTGCTGTCTCACCTGCTCACCGGGGCAGGGTTGCAAAGGCCCCGCAGCCGCCTGCAACTGCTGGCTCTGGGGCTAAATGGGCTTTTGAATGCGGTTTGGATCCCAAGGTGGGGTTGGCAGGGGGCGGCCCTAGCGACCTTGCTGTCGGAGATGGCCTTGGTGCTGGCTTTGCTGCTGTTGATTGGGGGGCGATTGCACGCTCTGCAGAGATCTGGGCCTAGGGAGCCTTAACAATTTTGTAGGTGGCTTTGGCATCGGGGCCAAAGGTGATCACATCCCCCGACTTGAGCTGGTGGGTGGTCAATTTCTGGCCGTTGATCAACAAGCCATTGGTGCTGGGGCGACCTTCCAGATCCCCATCCAAAATGCGGTAGCAATATTCTCCCTCTCGTTCAGCGGGAATCCGCAGCAGCATGGCGTGGTAGCGGGAGGCATACTGAGAGTTGAGACAGATGTCGTTCGCCAAGTCCCGACCGATGAAGTATTTGGCGGATCCCAGCACCTGGGTACGGCGGCCATCTCGGTCTTCCACGATCAAGATGTGCTGGTGGGTACCGGAAGGAGAAGGCACAGATTCAACCATACTTCCGCTGTCAATACCAGTGTTTAACCGTACCTCAAACTATACCGAAGTTTAGCCTTCTTCCTGCTATCGCTGGGTCTGCAGAATCGCTCATCCAGCGCCCCAGAACTCTCGACCGATCCAGTGGGCTAGCGAGGAACATTCTGGAGCAATGAGCCGACCCATCCGGGGAAGAGGGTGTAAGCTCCTACCGCCCATTGGGCCATACCCACCACCACCTCTGACTTGGACTGGCGAGCGGCATCCCAAATGGCTTCGGCAACTTCTTCCGGCTGGCTGACCCAAAAACTCTCCAGCGCCTGTTGCATTTGCTCACGGGCTTTGCCACCTGAGGTTTGGGCTTGGCTGTCGGGAGAGGACGCTGGCCCCACCTCATCCAGAAAAATGGCTCGCTTGAGGAAATTGCTGCTGACGATGCCCGGATGGACGCCGATCACCTGGATCCCTTGGGGTTGCAGTTCCAGACGCAGCGCTTCTGTCAGCCCACTGACCGCGTACTTGCTGGCACAATAGGCGCTCATCTGGGGCAGGGGCATTTTGCCGCCAATGGATCCCACGTTGATGATCTGGCCTTTTTTGCGCTTCAACATGTCGGGGAGCACGGCTCGGATGGTGTGGAGGTAGCCCCAAAAGTTGACCGCCATCAAAGCCTGCCAGTGCTCCGGGGTGGTTTGCAAAAAAGGGCCACTCATGCAGATGCCGGCGTTGTTGATCAGGCAATCGATGCGGCCATAGCGTTCTAGGGTTCTCTCCACCAGGTTTTGCACCTGTTCTGGCTGCGTGACATCGGTGGGAACGGCCAAGACCTCGGCGTTGAGGCTTTGCTCTAGGTCGATGGCCGTTTGCTTCAGGGTTTCGGCAGTGCGGGCAGCCAGCGCCAATCGGTAACCCCCACGGGCAAAGGTAAAGGCAGTAGCTCTGCCGATGCCTTCAGAAGCGCCTGTAATTAAAACAACATCGGCCATCCTGCTTCTCCGTAAATCTGGACTGGGATCCCTCTACCTGTTGTAGCTTCTCCGAGAGTTAGGGATCCCTGCTTGGCTGAGGGCTTAAGATACTGAACGATAGCGAAGATAAGGTTTATGGCCTCTACCTACTCATTTGATATCGTCAGTGATTTCGATCGGCAGGAACTGGTGAACGCTGTGGATCAAGCCCGACGGGAGATCAAACAGCGCTACGACCTCAAGGATACTCAGACGGAAATTGAGCTGGAGGAGGGATCCCTGACCATCACCACCGCCAACGACATGGCCCTCAACTCCATTCGGGATCTGCTTCTTACCAAAGCGGCCAAGCGGGGTCTATCCCTGAAGATCTTCGACTTCCAACCCCCAGAGAGCGCCGGCGGCAACCGAGTGCGCCAGGTGGTTCACCTGAAAAAGGGCATTGATGCCACACTGGCCAAACAGATCGCCAAGCAAATCCGCGACAACTTTAAGAAAGTGCAGCCTGCCATTCAAGGGGATCTGGTGCGCGTTTCCGGCAAGGATAAAGACGAGCTACAGGCGGTCATTCAAATGCTTAGGCAGCAGGACTACCCGGTGGCGCTGCAATTTGTCAACTATCGATAGGGATCCTCTGGGCTTCCGTATCTTTCCCCTCAACCCCTCTTGCAAGATTAGAGATCTCAGGATCTGTGAAATGTTGGGTTTAATGGCTGCTGGAAATGGTGATGGCCTACGCTCCTCAAAGCTTGAGTTTTCGGCCAATTGGGATAGGGGGCTCTGGTGAGAAATCTTGTGAAAGTAACCGTCGGAATCAAGCCAGCAAGTCTCTGAGAATCTCATTGGAAAATAGCCAGCCATCGGGCGGAATCAGCCGTAGCCGGCCTGCCTCACAACTGGCCCATCCCTTCTCAAAATAGGGATCCAGCCTCTCCAAAGCTTGCTCGACCTTTGGGTGGCCAAAACGCTCTTGTAAATGGCCCAAATCCAGACCTTCCTGTAAACGCAACCCCAACATCAAAGTATCCATCCAAACTTCCTCTGGGGATGCTTCAGGAGGGAGAGGGTGGACTCCGACTTTCACCTGCTCGAAGTAGTGGTAAAGGGTTTTGGGCTGCTGAATGCGCCGTCCCCCCTCGTAGCCGACGGATCCCATGCCAAAGCCAAAGTAAGGGCGATTTTCCCAGTACACTCGGTTGTGGCGACAGGCGTAGCCGGGGCGGGCAAAATTGGAGATTTCGTAGTGGATGTAGCCCGCTTCGGTGAGCAGCTCCCGCGCCATTAGGTACATGGCAACTGTGGTTTCCTCGGTGGGCAAAGGCGCATCTCCCGGTCGGTACATCCGGCCAAATCGGGTTCCCGGCTCAATCGTCAGATCATAGACGGAGACATGGGTGGGGTTAATCTCAAGAACAGCTCGTAGAGACTGCTGCCAGTGTTCCAAAGTCTGGTAGGGCAGCCCAAAGATCAAATCCAGGTTGAAATTCTCAAAGCCCGCCGCCTGCAAGTCGGCCACGGCTTCGTAAACTTCCTCCACTCCATGCAGGCGACCACAAGCGGCCAGCAGCTCTGGCTGAAATGCCTGTACCCCTAGGCTGATGCGGTTGACCCCCAGCTCCCGGTAGCCCGCCAACTGCTCCCGCGTCAGGGTGCCGGGGTTGGCCTCCAGAGAAATCTCGCAGTCGGGATGAAACGGGATCCTCTCCCTCAATTGAGTCAAGATCCGCCCCAGTTGCTCCACCGTCAGCAGAGAAGGGGTGCCACCCCCGAAAAAAATGCTGGTCAACGGTCTGGGATCCCCGGCCAGATGGCGGTAGCGGTAGGCGCCGCCGATCTCCCGGCAGAGCATTTGCACGTAGGTTTCCATCAACTTGCGGGTGCCCAGGCCGGTGGCAAAATCACAGTAGTGGCAGCGTTGCCGACAAAAAGGGATGTGCAGGTAAGCTGCTTCAGGCCAATCAACCTGGTCGCGACAGGGTTGCGGAGCAGTATCGGTCGGAGTGGGATTGTGCAAAGCAATTGCCACAGCCATGGGTCAGCTCAAACGGGTTAGAACCACTATACTGATAGACTCCGAAACTCCTCACGAGAAGGGATCCCATGGGGACTGTACGCCTGGCGGTGATCGACTATGAGGCGGGAAATCTGCATTCGGCTTGCAAAGGGCTGGAGCGGGCCGGAGCTGAGGTGCAGCTAGTAACAGAGCCAACTGGACTAGCGGCTTTTGACGGCATTGTCCTGCCCGGCGATGGGGCCTTTGACCCAGCCATGCAGCAGCTGCGGGCGCGGGGCTTTGGGAAAGCGATCCGGGAAGCTGTGGAGCGGCAACAGCCTTTTTTAGGCATTTGCCTTGGGCTGCAAGTTTTGTTCGAAAGCAGCGAAGAGGGAACAGAGCCAGGGCTGAGCATTGTGCCTGGACGGGTGCAGCGCTTTCGACCGGAGCCGGGCTTGCGTATCCCCCACATGGGCTGGAACCAGTTGCACCTTACCCAACCCCAATCGCCTCTTTGGGCAGGGATCCCGAATCAAAGCTGGGTTTACTTTGTCCACTCCTACCACGCAGTGCCCAATGACCCAAGCTGGGTGGCTGCTACCACCCAACACGGCAGCCAAACCTGTGTAGCCGCTATTGCCCGCGGCACCTTGTTTGCTACCCAATTTCACCCCGAAAAGTCGGGCCCTGTTGGCTTGCAGATGTTGCAAAACTTTGTCGAGTTTGCTGCCCGTTGCTCCCTTTTATCTGCTCCCAGAGCTTAGTGCCCCATGAACTACTGGCTGATGAAATCTGAGCCCAGCGTTTACAGCATCTGGGATCTGCAGCGGGAAGGCCAAACCCTCTGGGATGGCGTGCGCAACTACCAAGCCCGCAACTATCTGAAGGCAATGCAGCCTGGGGATCGCGCCTTTTTCTACCATTCCAATGCCGAGCCACCCGGAATTGCCGGTTTGATGGAGATCCTGGAAACCCACGTGGTGGATCCCAGCCAGTTTGATCCGACCAGCCCCTACTACGATCCCAAGTCCACTCCAGCAGATCCCCGGTGGTACACGGTGCGGGTGCAATTTTTGGCTGCTTTTGAAAGAGTGATCCCTTTGGCCAAATTGCGGGCCACCTTCACCCCGGAGGAGCTGGAGGTGGTGCGGCGGGGCACACGCCTGTCGGTGATACCTGTGGCTGCAGAGGTTGCGGAGCGCTTGCTCTCACTGGCAAACCTCTCCTCTTGATCTGGGGTAAGCTTCCCGACGGTCTCGCCCGACCATTTCCTCTCCGAGGCAGCTAGCCTCTACAGCGCCGACTCTGTTTTGCTGCCAATTTGACCTAAAACAAACATAAAGGGATTCAAAAAATAGGAAACTGGGCATTCAACGCCTGCCTAGGCTTGAGGAAGGAACCCAGGGCGAGGTTACTGTGGCGCTGCACAACAACTATGCCCGCTGGAACCAAGCAATTGTTCAATGGGCAACGCTGGGAGTTCCTCACGGTACGCCAGTTTACCTCAGCGTAGATGAAGAAGTTTTAGCAAGTCTAGGCTTAGGCCCAGTTGAGGACTTTTGCCAAGCCGTGCGCGCCCAGGTGGTAGATGGCCAGCGAGTCCAGCTATCAACTCTGCAAAACCAAAGCTTGCCCGAACCAGCAGGAGTTGCCTTCTTGGCGCTGATGGTGCTCGCCGCCAACGACATGGTGAGGGATGAGGAGCTGGATGAGAGGGACTTCTTTACCCATTTTTGTCAACGATTGGGGGTAGGCGGCGACACTCGTCCCACTGGGATGAAAGCTGGAGATGAAGAAGGCCTATGGCAGGAGTGGAACCAATGGCTAGAGGTAAAGGGATGGATTGCCACCGCCGAGCCAGGGGAAGGCCCGCGCCGGTATTTGAATTACCCCATTTCCCAAACCCTGCTGCGGAAAGCGGACATCCAAAAGCTCTGTTGCCTGTTTTACGAGAAAAACTGGACTACCGCCCGCAGCGAAACTAAGTTACTGGTGGACTTGGCGAGCGAAAAAAACCTGAACCGCCATCTGGAAGAGCTGCTGGACGATCGCCAGCGACACGAGGTACTGGGCGCCGAAATCCTAGCCGTCCATCAGGAGTGGTTAGACGCACAATGCCCGAAACCTGAACAATTTAGCCGACGTCCCCCCACGTGCCTGATTGCAGGGCTGTATCGCACCGAAGATCGGTGGGGGAATCCAGAGTACTACCCTTACCCCAAAGTTCCGCGTCGTTGGCCAGTTGCCGAGGTGACCGTAGAAAACCTAGGTAGCTTGCGTTGTGAGCGCTCTGGTTGGTTTTTCCCTGTTGGCGCACCGCTTTCTGCTGCCGATCTAACAACGGGGAAGTCATGACCGATTCGAGATCATGCCCACTTGCGGGAACTCCAGCTGCCAGCTCGAGACTTTTGGGTCTTGGTGCCCGATCCTGAGAACCCCGAGTCTAGTGCGCTGGCTAGTTGGGGAGCACCTAAATTGGGCAGTCATTTCACAGTGCTGTTTCGGGAAGCACTCTGGTTGGACTTGCAGCAGCTACGAGAAGAAAAGCTGCTGCAGTGGGAGGGCGATCGCCAGCTTGCCTTTGAAGTAACCTCTGGCTGGTGGGAAATCCAAGAATGTCAGGTGCTGGCGCCGGTATGGGACGGTTTGTTTTTACAACATCCTGAGCTGAAAGAGGCCTTACAACCACGCGATCGTCTGCACATTGCCTTGGGTGGAGGGCTACGGGTACCGCAAGGACAAGGTTGGCTCGAGGGTCACTTGCCAAAGGTGACTGTGTACGGGTTTCAGCCTACGGTAGCCGTGACTCTAACTGAAGTGCGTACCGGGAGCATATATCTTCCAGAAGACCATCGCTCTACCAACCAGCCTTGGGATTTGCCCGCAGACTTACCTCCCGGTACTTACCAAATCCAAGTACGGGGCGGAACTGCCCACCAGGAACGCTTTTTGAAGATCCTGAGTTGGGGTGATTTGTCATTAGCTTCCCTAGAGTAGAGGCATAACTCTATGTCGAAAAAATCTTCTCGGTCAGAGCAAATTTACTGGGGCTTTCGCACCCATACCTCCAGATACAAACCCCAAAAGTTGCTGAATTACTTACAAAAGCGGGTTACTCAAGAAAACTTGGCCGATGTTGTGTCTCATGTTCGTATTGAGAAGGGCATTAAGGAAAGAAGTAGGGGAGAGTATTACTTCTACTTGGGTATTAAGACAAATGCGCGCTCTGATTGGTCATCCACACAAAACACCCTTAAGCAACTGATTAAAACAGTGAGAGGTATCAGTATAGTTAGGATTCGAAGAGAAGAATTTTGCTGGGAAGAATTTTGCTGGGAAGATATTCGACACATGGTGGGTATCGCCTATGAGTTGGAACGGGATACCCAACCCATTGAGTATTTCCAAGTCAAGCGGCCACCTAAAGTCAACCCACTTGGTTTGGAAACACCTATAGCAGAGGCGGTAGGAAGCGATCGCTCCCAGCCGTGCGAACAGCTGCTTTGGTGGTTATCGGCAGCCGGTTCTGGTTCTTGGGAAACCTTTCAAGCCGTATGCAGTCACCTAGACCTAGTCCAACCGCGTCGGTTGTGGCGTCGGCTGCAGTTGTTAGGGCATCTTCTGGCAGCTCAGGATGGTCAACACTGGCAAATGCAGCCACCTTCCCTGCAGCCAGTGAGCAAAAATTGCTACGTGCTGTACGGCCAGCGAAACGCCAGCCTGCAAGAGTCTTTGCAGCAGTTTGGTCGCCTTGTGGAGATCCCTCAACCTCGAAGGGATGCTCCACCCTGTTGGCAGCTTGAGCTGCAAGCTGATGCTGCCACCGCAATTGCCGAGTTACGGACCAAATACCCTGCTCTAGCCATTCGTCCGGTCGAGGCCCCTCCTCCTTGGGCTGATTGGGTAGCTACGCTAAAGGTCGTCGATTGGGTGCCACTTCACCGCTATCGACTAAAGCGCTACGATGGGAGCAGCTTCGTAGATGTGCCAGACGCCGAGGAAACGGGTTTCTACGAGCTGTACGAGGAGGGATCCCAACAGCAGCATGCCCTATTCTACGACCGCCAGCACAACGCTTGGTACAGCGCCGAATGGTACAGTTTACGTTTTTTGGCTTTGACTCATCTTGCTCCCAAAAACCTATCAGTTAGTTACGACCCCAATGCCCAAGAACTATCGATCCCTATCAGCCAGCGCTGGCCGCTAGCCTACGAACGCTACTTGGTCATGCAATCGGGTTGTCTGCCTCGCTACAATCGCACAACAGAAGAACTGATTTATCAGAACATTGCACCAACTGTGTGGCAAGTCATTGGTGAACAGCTGCCGTTTTTTGATCTGGAGAAATAGTTACAGTTTTTGCCAAAGGCAAAGGAAAAACCATGTACGACCTCGTCGGTATCTATCAGCGGTTAGATCGAATCTACCAGCTTTACATTAGAAGTGCTTTTCCCTTACGTTACCCTGCTCTTAGCGCCGAGCGGGATCGCCACTTGCAGTACAGACCTGAGAATGCTCTGCTTAGTACTCCTCCCCTATTGGAGCCTACACCACTCTACCCTTCTTCTGGCAAAACCCTTGAGGAAGCAGCGAAAGCTTTACCCGCTGGTTATGAAGATTTGGTACATCTAGGCCAGTCTTTATTTCCAAACTTTCCGCTGTATGAGCACCAATGGCAAAGTTTGAAGGCAGCCATCGTTAACCAGAAGGATATTGTAGTAACAACGGGAACTGGTTCTGGCAAAACCGAGTGTTTCTTGTTGCCAATCCTAGCCCACCTTGCCCGGGAATCCCGTACCTGGGATCCCATGTCCCCTCAGAGTGGCGATACGTTCTGGTGGCAGCAGGAAGACAATCCAAAGTGGGTACCACAGCGCCAAGGGCAACAACGACCGGCGGCGATACGGGCCTTGATTCTCTATCCTTTGAATGCTCTGGTGGAGGATCAATTGCGACGGTTGCGCAAGGTGTTGGACAGTCCGGAAACCCATGCCTGGCTCGATCGCGAGCGCGGCGGCAATCGCATCACCTTCGGTCGCTATACGGGACAGACACCCCTCCCCGGTCGTCAGACCCCTGAAAAGGTCAAAGAATTGGCCAAGCTATTGAGAGATCTTCAGGAGCAGCAGGGAAGAGTTGCTGTTCGGAACAAGAATTCGGATAAAGATTCGGATTTAGTATTTTATTTCCCTCGCTTAGATGGGGGAGAAATGCGCTCACGCTGGGACATGCAAGAACATCCGCCGGATATTTTGATTACCAACTATTCCATGCTCAACATTATGCTGATGCGGCAAATTGAGGCTGGGATGTTCGAGCAAACGAAAGCGTGGTTGCAAGCGGATCGAGGTAATAAATTCTTGCTGATTGTGGATGAGTTGCACACCTATCGCGGGACACCAGGGTCAGAAGTAGCTTATTTGCTGCGCTTGCTGCTGTACCGCTTGGGGCTAACAGTCAACTCAGAACAGCTACAAATTTTGGCGACCAGCGCCAGCTTGGAAGAGGGCGAGGCGGGCCGCCGGTTTCTCCGGGAGTTTTTTGGGCGCGATAACTTTGCGGTGATCGCTGGAGAACAAGTTGCTCCGGATCCCGAAGCCCCAGCGCGAGTGCGTCAGTATCAAGTTGCTTTTGCTCAATTTGCCAGAGATGTGCAGGCGGATCCCCTCCAGCCCCTGCGACCTCTCCCTATCCCCGAAGAAGCTCTGACCAAGCTGGTGCAAGAGCTGGGGGGCGATCCCAGCTCAAAACCACTGGAGCAGGCTTTGGGGGAGTGCCTCGAAGAACTCAAGGTTGGCGATGCCTTGCGGGAGGCCTGTCGGCAAGCTAGTGGCAGCGTGCGCGCCACCCCCATCCAAAAAGTTGACCAGCAACTGTTCCCGGGGGCGGCCGTGCCCCAAGGCGGTCTGGTCTCCGAGGCCTTGCGAGGATTGTTGATGGCGACGGCGGTAGCTCAGCGAGAAGACGGGCGATCGCCCCAGCCCGTGCGCGGTCACCTTTTCTTTCACAACCTGCAAGGTCTCTGGGCGTGCAGCAACCCTCACTGCAGCGTTGCGCAACGCTCTCCGGAGAACAACCAGCCGCCTTCACCCATTGGCGCTTTGCACAGCCAACACCGTCTCAGTTGCGACTGCGGGGCGCGTGTCCTGGACTTGATCGTCTGCGAAGTTTGCGGGGAGGTATTCCTGGGGGGCTATGCATACCAATCCGGCGAGTCCCTTATCCTCACTCCCGATCAACCTGACTTGGAAGGCATTCCTGATTTGGTGAACCTTACGCAGAGGTCTGGGAATTATCGCGTTTTTTGGCCCCTGCCCCACGACCCGGAACCTTGGGCGACCCAGCCGCAATATTTGGAGTGGACTGCTGGCAAGGCGAAGCGGGGGTGGGTTGAAGCCAAGCTCAACCCCGCTACTGGTGAACTCCGACAAGATAAAAGCCCCCCTAGAGAAGGCGAGGTTCCCGGCTGGGTGTACCAAGTGAAAGAGGGGGATGGGAATCAGCCCGCCTTGCCGAGCCGCTGCCCTCGCTGCGATACCGATCGCGCTCTCCGTGAGGCCTATCCCACTCCTTTGCGCGTGCACCGCACTGGATTCCAAAAAGCCTGTCAGGTGATTGCCGGAGCTTTGTTGCGGGAAATGCCAACACCGCAATCCCGCAAGCTGGTGGTTTTTTCCGATAGCCGCCAGGACGCAGCCAAGTTAGCCGCCGGTATGGAAATGGATCACTATCGCGATATGGTGCGCTTGCTGCTAGTGCGATCAGCAGAGGAGTATAGGCAAGACCTGCGGGCCTTTCTGCGCTGTGAGTTGCCCAGTCCAGAGGAACGACAGCAACGGTTGCGAGAATATCCCCGGTTGCTACAAGACGTTGAGGGGATGGCGGAGGATTGGGCAGCACGGGATCGCTTTCTTAATCGGCAAGGTGACATTGCTACAGAAGCTCTGCTTTGGACTCAAAACCGGCGACCTGCCAACGAGCAAGTTCGTGAACTGTGGCTCGAGATGCTCAAGTCTTACGGCGAGAAAGTTCCTCTCCTTGCCTTGCGGCGCACCCTGGCAGACCTGCTCTTACATTTGGGACTGTGCCCTGGCGGGATGTCCTTTAGCGCCCTTTACTATTCCGTCAATAAGGATCGGCATCCCTGGACTGAGCTCTACAACTGGCAAAGTCAACCAGTAACACGAATTGCTGCCCGAACACCAGAGCAAAACAGACACCTCGATGAACTCGATGCCTATTTAGCTGATGAAATGATGTTTACGCTGTTTGCCCATGCGGTCAGAAACATCGAGTCTTTTGGACAGGGCTATGTTACAGCTCAAGTTCCTCCGGAACTGCAAGACGTTGCCAGCGCGGTTATCCGCCAATTGGGAATTCGCAAGCGGCATCGATACTCCAAATTCTGCAGACCGGGTACTAGGCGGGAATTACCCCAGTACGTGGAGCGATACTTGAGAAAATTAGAGGAACAGGGCAAGCCAGACTTAAAATCCCAGATCGAGCGGGAGTTGAACAAAATCGGTACCCGTAGCGAGAACGGATTGGTTTTGGATCCAGATCGCCTCTACCTTGTGCCCGTCTCTCGCGAAGGTCTTCAAGGCTACCGCTGTCCTCAATGCGGGGCCTTTTACTTGCACACTGCGGGGGGATGGTGCCCAGAGTGCAGTGGCGGTCGCAACACCAGCAAACGCTCTGACCCGCAGGCCATCCGA
Organism: Synechococcus sp. R6-7; assembly: GCF_047461695.1. Lineage (NCBI taxonomy): Bacteria > Bacillati > Cyanobacteriota > Cyanophyceae > Synechococcales > Synechococcaceae > Synechococcus > Synechococcus sp. R6-7. The sequence continues at coordinate 7,298 of NZ_JANSHS010000178.1, read as the reverse complement.
CTGCAGCCGAGCAGCTTGCCGCGCGATTTGGATTACTACGCCTACCTCTCCGACCCTGAAAACGAACCGTTTCGGATGAATGCTGCCGAATTGACAGGGCAAACCGACAAGGAGGATCGCCTCAAACGGCAGCGCTGGTTCCAGGAAGTGTTCCTAGAGGGAGAAATACCGCTGGCTCAGGGCATTGATTTGTTAAGCGTGACTACCACTATGGAGGCTGGCGTAGACATCGGCGGCCTGCTGGCAGTGATGATGGCAAACATGCCGCCCCGACGGTTCAACTACCAGCAGCGGGTGGGACGGGCTGGTCGGCGCGGTGCCGGGGTCTCCTTGGCAGTTACGTTTTGCCGGGGTCGCAGCCATGACGATTTTTACTTTCAGCGCCCTGAGGCCATTACCGGCGATCCGCCACCCCCGCCCTACATTGACCTGCGCAGCCTCACCATTGCTCGGCGCGTCGTCGCCAAAGAAGTCTTGCGGCAGGCTTTTCAAGATCTATCGGTTGCAGCGGATCTCGAAGATGCAACCAGTGTCCACGGCGAATTTGGCTTGGCCAAAAACTGGCGGCAAGTGGAACCGTCGGTTCGGGATTGGATTGACAACCATCCCCAAGACATTCGAGCTGTGATTGCCCAACTTTGCCAGCAGACTTACATTTCAGCCGAACAGCAGGAAGAGCTGTATCGCTACATCCGCGAGGAGTTGGTCAATAAAATTCGCGAGATTGCTGAGTCTGAAGCCTACAGCCAAGATCAACTTAGCGAACGTCTGGCCAATGCCGGCATTTTGCCCATGTTTGGCTTTCCCACACGGGTGAGGTTACTTTACACTCGCTGGTCTGCCAGCGAAGGCACCATTGATCGCGACTTGGATACGGCGATTGCACAGTTTGCCCCTGGCTTGGAAATCGTCAAAGATCGGGCAGTACACACCGCCTGCGGATTGGTGGAGTTGGTGCCTCACCCAAGAGGCGTACAATCGCGTCCCGGCTTGGTGCCGCCCCTCGACAAACCCAATCGCTGGCTAGGTCTGTGCTGCAACTGTCAAGCCATGATAGAGGACTACCAGCCACAGCAGCCGCTTTGCTCTCCTCCCCCAGCTACCCACAAGCCGGCAAAGCAAGCCTGTCCGGTATGCCAGCAAACCACCCTCCGCTGCATTGATGCGCGGGAACCCAGGGGCTTTTTCACCAACTTGCAGCCGCGGGATTTTGATGGTCAATTTGAGTGGCAACCCCGCGTCAGTCGGCCAACCTTGGGCGCGGACGGACTTAAGGCGGAAGCGACGACCGCAACGACCGGCAACGCTCACCTGCGGGGAGGCAGCGATGACGTTTTAATCGTCAATGATCGCGGCGGCGAGGGGGGGTTCCTGTTACAAGCGGATAAGAAGTGGCCAGGAGCTTATGTTTGTCCTGAAGTTCAGGGGAAACGTTTCGAAGGAATAGGCCCTACCTATCGGATTGCCCTACTGTCTAAGCGACGCACTGACGTGCTGCTGGTCAGCCTTCAAACTTGGCCGCCTGGCGTGTTTGCTGACTCAACAACTGTGGAAGGGCGAGCAGCTTTGTATTCCTTCGCCTTCTGGTTGCGAGCGGCTGCCTGCACCTTTTTGGATGTCGATCCTGACGAGTTGCAAGCCAGCTTTCAGACAAAGGAAGAGGCTGGCCGAGTGGTGGGTCAGGCTTTTCTGTTCGACAAGCTGGAGAATGGCGCGGGGTATTGCCTCTACCTCGCTCAGCCGGAGGTCTTCTCGAAGCTGCTGGAACAAGAGGACTTGTCTCAACCCAACAGTTTGGCCTTCCGTTGGCTGCAGCACCAGCAGACCTGCGACACGTCCTGCAACAACTGCTTGCGCGATTACTCCAACCTAGCCTACCACGGGCTCTTGGATTGGCGACTAGCCTTGGATATGGCGCGCCTTCTGCGAGATGCTAGGGCACCGGTCGATTTGCAGAGCCCTTGGGGGGAAGAGCAGGAAAATCCCTGGCGGCGCTTGGTGGAGCAGGTACTGCCGCCACTGCTGGAAAACCTAGGCTTCCAGCAAGTGTCTCAGGATTTTCTCCTGCCGGTGTGGACGGGAAACCGGGGGCGGGAAGTGCGGATTGTGCGCCATCCTATTTGGACTGATGAGCATCCCATCTGGCAACAAACTGTTGAGCAAGTCCGTCAGGCCTATCCCCAGGCCCACATTCAGGCAATCAATCCTTTTTTGACGTTGCGACGACCAGGGGATGTCTTGGCAAAGTCAACAAAAACTACCCGCTCTAAGCGTCCTGGTGCTGCCTGACTTTATTTCGCTCAGTTTCTTTAGCCTGCGGTGGAAGAGGGCAGCGCGACTCAGTAGTCCAACACTGCCGACGCTCTCTCTACGGGCTAAACACGTTGGCAGAGGCGATTTCTTTCTATTCCAGGGCCTAATAGCCTTTCTATTCTCTGACTCTGAACTGCGCCAATCCCTACAGAGCTCCCTCCAATCCAGAGCCAAAAGCCGAGAGCCCCCACTGCTGCAAGCTATCGAAGGCAGCATAAGCCGTTAGATCCGGCTGCAGGGGCGTAATCGACACATAGCCCTCAGCAACCGCCCGCACGTCCGAACAGGGATCCACCTCCTCTTCCACCACCTCTCCAGCTAGCCAGTAGTAGGCCTTGCCGCGCGGATCCACCCGTTTCTCGTAGAGATCTGTGTACTTGCGCCAGGCCAGGCGGGCCAAGACCATGCCGCGTATTTCAGCCAGCGCTAGGGGGGGCACGTTGATGTTCAACAGCATCGGCTCCCCCAGGGGTTTCAGGCTCAGTTTCTCCAGTAGCTTCAGCACCACCTGGGCCGCTGGTTGAAAATCCTGATGGGTAAAACTGGCCAAGCTTACTGCCAGGCTAGGGATCCCTTCCAATAGCCCTTCCATTGCCGCCGAGACGGTGCCGGAGTAGAGCACATCCGTGCCCAGATTGGCTCCCTGATTGATGCCGGAAATCACCCAATCGGGAGGACGATCCAATAGCCCGTCCAGACCTAACTTGACACAGTCGGAAGGGGTGCCCGAACAGGCCCAGGCCTGCACTTCTGGAGGAAATCCCTCCCGCACCGGATCCACCCGCAGCGGCTTGTGCAACGTCAGGGCGTGGCCGGTGGCCGAGCGCTCCCGATCCGGACAGACCACCGTTACCTGGTGCCCCCCCAGCTGGGCCAGCGCTGCTGCCAAACACCGCACCCCTGCCGCCTGGATGCCATCGTCGTTGCTGATGAGAATATTCATCCCAGCCACCCCACACCCGCCCTTAGACATACACCAGTCTGACCCAATGATCTGCGCTGATCCCCCAGGTAGCCGAGTTCAGCGGCAGAATCTGAAAATTTACGGCTTCTTGGGGTTATTATTGGACGTAGCCTTTTGAACAATATCAGTAGGAACACAATGTCACCCTATGAGGTCAAGTGCCATTATGAAGCTAAGGTAAAGTAAACCCTGCGGTTTCCTTCCTCTTTGTATTTGCCTTCTTGTGTGTATCTTGCTGTTTCTCCATCCCCATCTTCCTAAGACTCCGTCCCGTTGACGTGTAGGTGCTCCGCACCGCCGGCGCGAACGCGGAAGCGTTGCATAGCCTACAGCCGGGTAAAGCTGGAAAGTCTGTAAAACCCATCAGGTCGCTCGAGCGACAGGAAGTTGATCTCATGTCACTTGTTTCCATCACATCGGCAACAGAGGCTCAGGAATGGCGTGAGCTTTGCCAGTGGGCCGAGGAGCACTACCGCTGTCGCACCTTTCCCAAAGACGTGCGCATTCCCACTCGTCCGGGATTGGTGTACATCACCCAAGAGGGAGTGGTGCGCCTGGTCAGCCAAACTCCAGAGCGGCGGGAGGTCTTTGTTGGGTTCATCACGGCTGGATTTCCTTTTGAGCTGAGCAACCCAGAGCGCTTTGAGTTGAAAGCCTGCACCCACGCCGATCGCACCACGGTGATGTGGTTTTACTGGCAGGATCTGGAGCAGTGGCCCTATCTGCACCAGAAGATTCAGGAAAACTTCCGCCAGCAACTGCAACGGAAGCTGCTGTGGTTGGGAAATCTGGGCCAACGGCGCGCCATCGATCGCCTCAAGGGCTTCTTGAGCCTGTTGATCGAAGAGTATGGACAGCCCTGTGAACAAGGGATGTATCTCCCCTGGCCCCTTACCCATGCGCAGATTGGGGATGCCATTGGGGCCACCCGTGTGACGGTGACTCGTCTTCTGGGATCCCTGCGTTCGAAAGGGTTTGTGCAGGTGCTGGATCAAAACTTAATTTGCATTCCCAACGGGGTAAAGCTCCAGCCCACTCCGAAGAAGGCGGCCAGCGCCTAACCCTGCTGTCTAGATGCTATCCAGAGTGTTATGCCTACAGCAGTCGGGAACTGCACTGCTGACGCGATGGGCCTGCAGCTCCACTATCGTACTTGGGGAAAAGGGATCCCTTCTCTCCCGATCCTGATGCTCCACGGCCATCCGGGCAATGCCGACTGCATGGCGGTATTTGCAGAGGCAGTGGCGGGGATCCACCCCTGTGTGGCGCCAGATCTGCGTGGCTACGGGCATTCCCAGGTGACGGATCCCTTTGAGATGCAGGATCACCTAGAGGACTTGGAGCGGCTGCTGGATCGCCTGGGCTGGCAGGAGTGTCTGGTGCTGGGCTGGTCCTTGGGCGGGATCCTGGCCCTGGAGTTGGCTTTGCGTCTGCCGGAGCGGGTAAAGGGTTTGGTCTTGGTGGCCAGTGCCGCCTGCCCCCGCAGCAACCATCCCCCCACCGATTTTTGGGATCAGGTCAACACCGGCGTTGCCTCGCTGCTCAACTGGCTTTGGCCCGGCTGGGAATGGAACATCGAGACCTTTGGCCGTCGCTCCCTTTACCGCTACCTGATGCAGCAACAGACCCCAACGGCCTATCGGTATTTGGCGCACATGGCCTTGCCCGCCTATCTGCACACCTCCCCCCAGGCTCGCCAAGCTCTACGCGCTGCTCTGCAACGGGGCTACAACCGCGAGGGAGAGCTGCACCGAATTCGCATCCCGGTACTGCTTATGGCCGGCGAGCGGGATCGCCACATCACCGCCAACAGCAGCCTGGCCACAGCCCGCGCCCTGCCCCACTGCACCTGCATTGTCTATCCCAACGTGGCTCATCTCTTTCCCTGGGAGATCCCCGACCGGGTGGGACAGGATCTGCGCCGCTGGCTCAGCGCTCAAGACTGGGCAAGTGGGATCCCGGTGGTTGGCTCTTCCGCTCCCTCTGCAGACAAGGCGGCAGAAGCCTGACCCTGGGCCAACTTCCGCAGTCGGGCAAAGGCCTCTTCCTCCAGATGGATCTGCTGCTGCTGTTGTTCTTCTGGGGTGCGCAGGCGCTTTCCCAACGGCTGTTGCAGCGTGCCCAAGAGCAACGGCTCGGAAACTCCCGGCTCGGGATGGATGACGGTGCGGGCCCGCAAGGTGAACACCGGCGAACCGGTGGAGAAGCGGCCCGGGGATCCCAAATCGCTGGCCGCCTGCTTCAGGGTGAGGATCAGTTGCTCTGGGGTGATATCCGGGCTGACAGCAATAACCGCTCGATCCGCCCCTTGGTCATAGACGGTGGTGTAGGGGGCAGCACCGGGAATGCGGGAGCGAAAGATCGGCCCCAAGCTGAGGGCAAAACATCCCGCTGTTAAAACCAGCGCAAACGCCGTGTAGCCCACCAGCGCAAACTTCAAGGGCCAATTGCGGATCCAGGCCAGCAGGGTGAGCACAGCCAGCAAGCCTGCTAGACCTAGCCCAATTTGGGTGGCAGAGGCAAAGAAAGATTCCAAAGTTGCATCCATGATTCCCCAGTTTAGCGGCTAGAGCTTCATCTCTAGGATGCAGGATGAGCCCGATTCTGGCTGCCCTATCTAAGGACTCCGTCCCGCTGGCACCCTGCTCCAGAAGGGCTTGGCTGGTTCTATCACCAAACCCCTGTGAGAAGAGGCAAGACGGATCAACCTACCAAACCCAGAAAGCAGCGAGCCTTACAGCTCGTCACAGCAGACTAAAAATCATGGGCAAGGTCGGATTCGAACCGACACGGTTTCCCGCCGCATTTTGAGTGCGGTGCGTCTACCAGTTTCGCCACTCGCCCGACTTGGAACCATTATCCTACTGAACTGGCGAAACCTCGTCAACCAATCCCCCGAACTCTATCGGCGGCGGTCTTTCTCCAGTTGCTGGGCCTTTTGCCGAAGCTGGCGGGTTTGCTCCATCACCTCCTCCAGATCCTCGTGGGATAGCCGCTCGACGTAGTTAATTTTGATCTCTTCCAGCAAGTCTTGCAGGAGAGAGCGAATTTCTTCCGAAGCATGCTCCTGGCTGAGTTCCCGTGCCAAGACCTCACCAAACCGCTGCATCAGTTGCGCTGCCAGCTTGGAGCCGACGGGATCCTCGAAACTGCCCGTCAGGGTTTTGTAGGTGGTGGTGGTCAGCTCGTTGGCCAGGCGCTCCGTCAGTTGGCCAGGCAGGGATCCCAGGCCGGGAAGCTGTTCTAGAGTTTGCATAGCAGGCAACTGCTTGAGCAGGCCATCCAGGTTGTAGCGGAGCAGTTGTTGCAATTCCGGTTGCACCTGGGGCAAAACGCGGTAGAGAACAATGCGAAAAACCAGGTTGGCAATCGCCTCCAGCTCGTTGGTGTTGTTGATATCAATGTAGTCGCGCTGGGTACGCGCTGCCGGCAGCAGGGGCAGGGATCCCCGCTGAATGGATACCTGGATTTGGTTGATCACCCGCACGACAATGACTTCCGTCAGATCCTCGGCGAAGTTGGTAACAAAGCCCTGGCTCACCTGGGCGCGTACCCGCTCCAGATCCAGCAACTGCGCTTGTCCCAGCCGGATGGTGACGGGGATCACCCGCAGCCAGCGCCAAAAGGGCAGCAGCAGCAGCACATCGTACCAACGCCAGAGCATGGCATCCAGCCAATTGACTCCGGTGTAGCGACGGCTGATGGCCACCGTGCGCAGCAAAAATTCCAGCCCAAACAGAAGCACGAAGGGAAAATCCAGCACCGGGAAAAAGTCAACAGGGTTACCGCTCTCACCAATGGGGCGGAAATAGTTGGTCTCAAAGAGGGGGCGCAGCCGGGTCTGGAAAAATTCAATTCCATCTGCGGGATCGGCGCCGGCCAAGTACTCAGCAGTCCAAAAGCGGGCAAAGGGGGCTCTGGCAGAGTCGGCTTCTGGGATGTGCTCCCGCATCAAATTGAGGATACGCACAAACTGGCCAGTTTTGTTGGCGCCGTAAACTACCCGGCTCCGACCGCTAAG
>NZ_JANSHS010000177.1:0-2288 GCF_047461695.1 Synechococcus sp. R6-7 | reverse complement strand
TTTGGTTTCATGGGCCACTGGCTGCTATGGGGAGGGATGGGCCTTCTTTTGGGGCAGCGACTCCGCTCTTGGGGGCAACCGGCTCCTCTGCAGTGGTGGCGCGTTTTGCCGGTGAGCAGTTCTGAGGGATCCCTGACTTTTGTCCAACCGGAACTGCCTCTCTACCACTCGTTCGCGTCAGTGGTGCGGAGCGCTTTTGCCGACAGGCTACTGCCCTGGCTGGCTCAGGGAACCGGGATCTCGGCTGAAGGGATCCTGCACATCTTCTCAGCTATGGCCTGCTTGGCCATTCTGCTGTTGTGCTGGAGCTGGGGCAACTTCTGGAGTGCCGGTCTATGGGGACTCAGCCCCTGGGTGTTGACCCAAGGGTTGGAGCCGGGCAGCGAGATTTTGGGCAGCCTGGTTTTGCTTTGCAGTTGTGGTGTTGGGCCGGGATCCACCTTGCGCTGGTGGGGTCTGGCCTTAGCCTGTGCCCTGTCCTATAAGGTTTGGCCCTTGGCTTTGCTCTGGGCAGGGCTGTGGACGAGCCAGCAGTGGCCACGGCAACCGTTGCGTTCGCGTCAGCAGTGCGGGGCATCAGGACTGCTTTTGCTGCTGCTGGTGATGGGGCTTTCCTGGCTGGGACGGTTTAATTTGCCGGCTACCTCTGCTGAGGTGATTCCCTATCCTCTCAGCTCCCAAAGTGGCTTGGCTGTTTTGGCTACTTTGATGCTGCCCTTGGGGTTGAGCTTGGTGCGGTTGGGCTGGCCCTGGGCAGAACGGCAGCAAGCCCTGCTCAGCTTGGCCGGTTTGGGCCATGTCCTCTGGATAGGGGCGCTGGCGACATGGTTTTGGGATCCCCAAGTGAACACCCTGCAGCAAAGTGCTCGCTGGGGTTTGGTGGTGCTCCCCTTCCTATGCCTGAGCGCCGGCGGCGTCTTGGCTGAGATCCCCTACCGGAGCTGGCGGCGGGTTTTGGGATCCCTACTCCTGGGCAGTTCTTTCTTGTTATCGTGGCAGGCATTGGCCTAAGGTATTCTTTCTCTTGCTTGCCATGACCCAGACCTCGTCCGCATCGGCACCGCGTAGCACTTCGCGGCCCTTGTTGCAAACCCTTTTTGCCCAACGGGCTCAGGCTGTGATCCCTTCTCCTTTCGGGGCGGAGATCCCAGGTGCAGCGCCGGTGGTTACCAGTTTTACCTTTGGGCTGGCGGATCCGCGCCTGTTTCCCAAGGCCGACTTGGCGCGGGCCACGGCGGAGGTGTTGGCAGAGGATGGGGACAATGCCCTCAATTACGGCGGCACGTTTGCCGGGCTGATCGACGTGGTGCTGCAGTTGATGCGGGATAGAGGGGTAGAGGCCCAGCCGGAAAACCTACTGATCGGCTATGGCTCTGGGCAGATCCTCGGCCTGTTGCCTCAGGTCTTCGTGGAGCCGGGGGATGTAGTCATTGTGGAAGGGCCCACCTTCATGGGGGCTGTCAGCCGTTTTGCGGCGGCAGGAGCGCGTCTGATCTCGATTCCGGTGGATGGGGAAGGCATGGTGGTGGATCGCCTGGAAGAGGTGCTGCGCGATCTGGCTTGCCAAGGGATCCGCCCCCGATTTGTCTATACCATTCCCACCTTCCAAAACCCCAAAGGCTGCACCCTCTCTGGGCCACGGCGGCAGAAATTGGTGCAGTTGGCAGCTGAGTACGGTGTGGTGGTGGTGGAGGACGAGGCCTACTACGACCTGCGCTTTGCCGGGGATCCCTTGCCCAGTTTGGCTGCGCTGGATCGGGAAGGCTGGGTTCTTCATGTGGGCACCTTCTCCAAGATTGTGGTGCCGGGGGTGCGGGTGGGTTGGGCCTGTGGTCACCCTGAGATCATCCGCCGCTTGGAGATGTTTCGCAGCGAGGGATCCCTGGGGCCCTTTTTGGGCCGGGTGGTGGCCCGCTATTGCGGGGAGGGCCGTCTGCAAAGCCACATTCAACTCCTCACCCGTCGCTACCGAGAAAAGTGCCAGGTGATGCTGGAGGCCATCGCTCAACATTTTCCCCCCGAAGTCAAGGTGGAGGCCCCTGGGGGTGGATTCTTCGTTTGGTGTGAGCTACCCCCTTTCCTAAGCGCCAGCACCTTGTTGCAGGCTACCCGTGCCCTGGGGGTCACCTTCCTACCGGGCACCCACTGCTTTGCCGACGGCCAAGGGGAGCACGCCCTGCGCCTCGCCTTCAGCTATCAACCGGAAGAGCGCATTGTCAGCGGCATCCAGATTATTGGGGAGCAACTGCACAGACTGATGCACTGATACATTTACGCTGAACACTGCT
>NZ_JANSHS010000176.1:0-7550 GCF_047461695.1 Synechococcus sp. R6-7 | reverse complement strand
ATAGTCCAGCATATCATTGACTAGAGTCATGCTCCCTAGGCAGCTGAGTCCAGCAGCAGGGCTCGGCCATAGGCCCGCTGCAACACCGCTGGCTGCAACACCTCCCGCGGGGATCCCTGGGCAATTAAGACACGGTTGAGGAGGAGCACTTCGTCGAAGTAGGCCCGGGCCTGCCCCAAATCGTGGTGCACCACCATCACGATGTGGCCGGCATCTGCCAGCTCCCGCAACACCTGGAACAAAATAGCTTCGCTGGGCTGGTCGATCCCGGCAAAGGGTTCGTCAAGGGCGTAGATCTCCGCTTCTTGCGCCAAGGCCCGCGCCAGGAACACCCGCTGCTGTTGTCCCCCCGACAGCTTTCCAATGGGGCGATCCCGGTAGGCCCCCATCCCCACCCGCTCCAGGGCTTGAGCAGCCCGCTGCTGCCCCTTTTTCCCGATGCGGCGAAACCAGCCAGCAGCTCTCACCTGCCCCATCAACACCACATCCCACACCGTGGCGGGAAACGACCAGTCGATGGCCGAGCGCTGGGGTACATAGGCCACTTGCTCTCCCCACAGCGCTTGCCCACCGTAGCGCACTTCCCCCCGTTCCAGCGGCACCAACCCCAGCAGCGCTCTGAGAAACGTACTTTTGCCAGCTCCGTTGGGCCCAAGGATGCCCGTGAGGCGGCCCGGCGCGATTTCAGCTTGGATCCCTTGCAGCACCCGCAGGCTGCCGTAACGCACCGTCAGATCCCGCACCACCAGGGATCCCCTGGCCGGGCGAAGAGGGAGAGGAGCAGATTGCTTTTTCATTTTGCTTTCATTTTCGGTAAGTCCAGTGTACCCTAAAGGGACGTCTAAACCATGAAACGATGATCAAAAGTCTTGTCTTCCTTTGGGGGCGGCACCGTTGGGTAGCGGCCTTCGGCTTGGCGATCAGCAGTTTTCTGGCCTTGGCCGGTTCGGGATGGGCGCGTCCCCGCGTTGTGGCCACCACTACGTTGATCGCCGATTGGGTGGAGCAGGTGGGCCAAGATCGCATCCAGCTCACCAGCCTGCTGCAGCCGGGGATGGATCCCCACATCTACGAGCCGGCACCGGCGGATGGGATGGCCCTAGAGCGGGCAGACTTGGTGTTTTACAACGGCTACAACCTGGAGCCGGGGTTGATGCGCCTCATCGAGGCCACAGCCCAACAGGCGCAGCGGGTTGCCTTGGCCGAGATCCTCGATCCCATCGTCACCAATGAGGAGGATGGGATCCCCACTCCCGACCCCCATGTGTGGGGCAATGTGGAAAACGTCATCCTCATGGTGGAGCGCATCGCCCAAGAGCTGGCGGAACAGGTGCCTGGCGAGGCGACCTTCTTCCAAACCAATGCTGCTGCCTATCGAGCAGAGCTGGAGGAGCTTCATGCCTGGATTGGGGAGCAAATTCAGACCATCCCCCCTCCCAACCGGGTTTTGGTGACCACTCACGATGCCTTTGCCTACTACACCCAAGCCTACGGCCTGAAAATGGGGGGATCCTTGCTGGGGATCAGCACCGAAGAACAGCCCAGCGCCCAGACAGTGGCCCGCTTAGTGGAGGAGATCCGCGCTCTACAGGTGCCGGCTATCTTTGCTGAGACCACCCTCAACCCGGCCCTGATCCAAACGGTGGCCGCTGAAGCGGGAGTCAAGGTAGCGGAACAGGAGCTGTACTCCGATTCTTTGGGGGAAGCAGGCAGCGGTGCTGAAACCTACATCGCCATGATGCGCCACAACACCTGCACGATTGTGGTAGCCCTGGGCGGATCCCCTGAATGCTCTTGAGAAGCTGAGTCGAGGCAGGAGGTCTGAGTTTTGTATGATAGGGGCTCAGACCCTTGTTCTCTCACCTCTTCCATGCCTGCTGCCATCCATCGCCCGGCCCGCACCCTCTACTGTGGCGAAGTCCGCCCGGCCCACATTGGCCAGACCGTCACCCTCTACGGCTGGATCGACCGCCGCCGCGACCACGGGGGGGTGATCTTTCTGGATTTGCGGGATCGCTCTGGCATTGTGCAACTGGTGGCGGATCCGCAGAAAACTCCGCAGTCATATCCACTGGCGGGGGAAGTGCGCAACGAATATGTGGTGCGGGTAACGGGAACTGTCCAGCAACGGCCCCCCGACTCCTTCAACCCTCGCCTGGCCACCGGCGAGGTCGAGATCTACGCCGAACAGTTGGAAGTGCTCAGTCCAGTCGGCAAGCAGCTCCCCTTCAGCGTCTCGGGAGAAGAAGCAGAGGAAGTGCGAGAAGAGATCCGCCTGCGCTATCGCTACCTGGATTTGCGGCGGGAGCGCATGTCCCGTAACCTGCAACTGCGCCACCGGGTCATCCAGGCCATCCGCCGTTTCCTAGAAGACGAGGAGGGCTTTGTCGAGGTGGAGACTCCCATTCTCACCCGCTCCACCCCAGAAGGGGCCAGAGACTACCTGGTGCCCAGCCGCGTCAACCCCGGCGAGTGGTTTGCCCTGCCGCAGTCGCCCCAGCTCTTTAAGCAGCTGCTGATGGTGGCTGGCGTGGATCGCTACTACCAGATCGCCCGCTGCTTTCGGGATGAGGATCTGCGGGCGGATCGGCAGCCGGAGTTCACCCAGTTGGACATGGAGATGAGCTTCATGGATCAAGAAGGGATCCTGGAGCTCAACGAGCGACTGATCTGCCATATCTTCAAAACTGTCAAAGGGATCCACCTGCCCCGTCCCTTCCCGCGCCTGACCTATGCCGAGGCCATGGCCCGCTACGGCTCCGACAAGCCTGACACCCGCTTTGGGATGGAGTTGGTGGATGTTTCGGAGGTGTTTCAGGGATCCCGATTCAAAGTCTTCGCCAAAGTGCTGGCTGAGGGCGGTTTGATCAAAATCCTGCCAGTGCCCGGCGGCGATGAAAAGATCTCCAACACCCGCATCAAACCAGGCGGGGATCTGTTCAAGCTGGTCACCCAGTATGGGGCGGGCGGCTTGGCCTTTATCCGGGTGCGGCCCGACAGCCTCGATACCATCGGCGCCCTGAAAGAGAGCTTGAGCCCCGAGCAGGAGAAGCGGTTGCTGGATCTCACCCAGGCCAAGCCAGGGGATCTGTTGCTGTTTGGGGCAGGGCCGGCGGCAGTGGTGAACGAGTCTTTGGGCCGGCTGCGGCTGCACCTGGGCCAGGAGCTGGGTTTGATCCCAGAGAACGCCTTGAATCTCCTCTGGATCACCGACTTTCCCATGTTTGAGTTCAACGCCGAAGAAAATCGCCTGGAAGCCCTGCACCACCCCTTTACCGCCCCCCACCCCGACGACTTGGCCGACCTGAAAACGGCGCGGGCCCAGGCTTATGACCTGGTGTGGAACGGCGTGGAAGTAGGAGGGGGATCCCTGCGGATTTACCAGCGGGAAATTCAGGAGCAGGTTTTTCAAGCGATTGGCCTCACCCCCGAACAGGCGCGGGACAAGTTTGGCTTTTTGTTGGAAGCCTTTGAGTATGGCACCCCGCCCCACGGCGGCATTGCCTACGGCCTGGATCGGCTGGTGATGTTGCTGGCCGGGGAAGATTCCATCCGGGATGTCATCGCCTTTCCCAAAACCCAGCAGGCGCGATGTTTGCTCACCGGCGCTCCTTCCAGCGTTGAGGCGAAGCAGCTCAAGGAACTGCACGTTGCTTCCACCTATCAGCCCGGTTGAGGGAGGTATCTTCCAACGACCACGGGTGCTCGATGATTTCGGCACGGGTAACAGGGCTGCGGAGATCCAGCAGACAATATTCCTTTTCAACCAAAAGGACTTTCATTGTGGAAGCCGGGCCTTTTTAACGGGAGTTCAGGAGTGCCTGGGATCCCTTCTCCCAGCCCCAGCTCCCACCTGTGGGAGGATAGAAAGGAATACACCCCTACTTTTTTTGCCATGCTACAGCTGACGGGAAAGAAAGCCTTGGTAACCGGCATTGCCAACGAGCGCTCCATTGCCTGGGGCATTGCTCAGCAACTGCACAAAGCGGGGGCCAGCCTAGGGGTTACCTATCTGCCGGACGAGCGGGATCGCTTCAAAACCAAAGTTCAGCAACTCACGGATCCCTTGCAGCCAGATTTTCTCCTCCCCTGCGACGTGCAAAGCGATCAGCAGATCAGCGATCTGTTTCAGGGGGTAACCGAAAAATGGGGTCAGGTCGATATTCTGGTTCACTGCCTGGCCTATGTCAAAAAAGAGGAGCTGAGCGGCAACTTCAGCGATATCTCGCGGGAGGGGTTTGCCCTGGCCATGGATGTGAGCACCTACTCCCTGATTGCCCTCTGCCGGGCTGCCAAGCCCCTACTGAGATCCGGCAGCAGTGTCCTCACCTTGACCTACTTGGGAGGAGTGCGAGTGGTGCCCAACTACAACATGGCTGCCGTCACCAAAGCGGGCCTGGAAACCTGTGTCCGCTACCTGGCTGCCGAGCTGGGCCCTGCCGGGATCCGGGTGAACGCCATTTCTGCCGGCCCAATCCGCACCTTGGCCTCATCGGCCATTTCCGATTTTCATGCCATGCTGCATGCTGTGGAGGAGAAAGCTCCCCTACGGCGCAATGTCACTCAAATAGAGGTGGGCAATGTGGCGGCTTTTCTGGCCAGCGACCTGGCCAGCGGCATTACCGGCCAGGTGATCTACGTGGATAGTGGGTATAGCATCCTGGGTTTTTAAGCGCTTTGGGATCCCTTGGGGATGGCTCCGGCATGAATCGCTTCTCACCCTTGCAGCGGTTGCTGCTCACCTGGATCTTGATCGTCATCAGCGGCTGGCTGGCCATACAGGTGGGTCGGCTGTTTGGGCATTTGCTCACCACCATCCTGACAGCGGCGGTGCTGGCCTTTTTGCTCAACTACCCGGTGCAGGTGCTGCGGCGCTATCGGGTCAGTCGAGGTTTGGCGGTCACCCTGGTCTTTGCTCTCTCGGTGGTGCTGCTGGTCTTGGTGGGGATCGCCGTGGTGCCGGTCTTGGCCAAGCAAGTGGTGCAGCTGGGGGCGCGGATCCCAGAGTGGGTGGACACCTTACAAAATTGGCTCGACCAGATTAGCCTTTGGGCCGCCGAGCGCAACATCAACCTTGGCCAGACGGAGCTGGTCAATACCCTTCTCAACCGCCTGCAGGCCAGCGCCGAGAAAATTGCCGGCCAATCCCTGGATCTCCTTCTGGGTACGTTCAACCAGGTGATCGACTTGGTGCTGGTGCTGGTGTTGGCCCTCTACATGCTGCTCTACGGGGGCCAGTTCTGGCAGGGGTTGCTCAGCCTCTTCCCCAAACCTTGGGGGCCGCGCATTGGCGAAGCCCTAGCCCTCAGCTTTCAGAACTTCCTCATCAGCCAGTTGGTGTTGGGGTTCATCATGGCCCTGATGCTGGTGCCGGTTTTTGGGTTTTTGCGGGTACCTTTCGGGCTCCTGTTTGGCCTGCTGATCGGCCTGCTGGAGGTCATCCCCCTGGTGGGGGGGGTGATTGGCATTGGGGCGGCGGCGGTGTTGCTGGCCTTTCAGGACATTTGGCTCAGCCTTAAAGTGGTGCTGGTTTCCCTGATCGTGCAGCAGGTGAAGGATCGGGTCATCGCCCCCCGCCTGATGGGAGAGCTGATCGGGCTAAATCCAGTGTGGATCTTGATTGCCCTGTTGGTGGGGGCGCAACTGGGGGGCATCCTGGGCGTGATCGTCGCCATTCCCCTCAGCAGTGTGGTGAAAAGCCTTTACGAGATCGCCCGCTCTGCCGACCTGGCCGCCGAAGATGGGTTGGGTTCCGGTGTAAAAGGATCCCCGCAAGGGCTCCGTCCGAGTAGCGCCAACGGCGAACCCCGCCGGGATCCTACCCTGCCCAAGCCGGAGACCCAGCAGATCTAGCTGCTCCAAAAGGGAAGAGGCTCTGCCCATGCGATTCAGGCGATCGCGTTAACCGGCAGGCAAACAGAGGCTCAATCCTGGTAAGCCCAGTTGCTGGGCTATCGATGGCCACCCTTGTCCTCAGGGAGAGGGGCTGGGGGTGAGGGCCTCATCCTAGCGAATCTTGCCCTCGATAAAAGGCACCTCCAGCACTTTTTCGTGGTGGATAGGGCCGTGGCCGAAGTAGCCTCCCTCCCCAAACAGTTCGCCGTGATCGGCTGTAACCGTGATGTAGGTGTTTTTGGGAACCAGGTCGAACAGCTGTTCAAAGATCCCATCCAGGTAGCGCACCGCCTGGATCTGTCGCTGCCGTAGCTCTTCCAACTGGGCCGAATCGAAAAAGGGGATCCCGTCCTCTTCTCCTTCATCCAGCCGCTTCAACACCCCATTCACCCCCGAGATGCGGGGCCACAAGCTGGGATCCTCATCGGGCAGCGCGTAGGGATAGTGAGTTTCGCCCACGTTTAACAGGTAAAAGCTGGGGCGATCCGGCTCGAAGCGCAACTGTTCCACCATGGCCGCCATATCGTTGTGCTGGGGCATGAGGCGGTAGGAATCGAAATCCCGATTCAGCAGCGTGCTGGGGTTGAGCACCGGCATGGAGACCATGGCGTGGGTGGTGTAGCCCAGTTGATGCTTCAGCAGCGTCGGCAAATAGAGATGAGGCAGCAGATGCTTGAACTCAATGGGTTGCCGGGTGCCGAGCCGCTCGTTGTAGCGCAGATAATCTTGCTTGTAGTGCTCGGACGCAAAAACGTGGATGGGGCTGGTGTGGGGCAGCAGGCCCATGAGCAGGTTGTAATGGGCAGGGGCCGTCCAGGAAGCGTAGCTCCAGCGCTTTTCCAGAGGGCCCAACTTCAGCAAGTGCTTGGGGTTGGCCGCCAGCAGGCTGTCGAAGCGGCAACTGTCTAGGACGATGAGCAGATAGTTGTTCTGTCCCCGCGGTTCAGGGCGGGGGTCGGGCTCAGACGCAGGAGCGGCAGACGATTTCCACCAGTTTAGGAATCCCATCCTTCCTCCTCCTCGTCGGCGTAGGGCCGCTGGACAATCCGCCAGTTGGGAGCTGCTGCCGCATCGTCGTCCTCAGGAGCGGGATCGCGAATGCGTTCCGGCGGGATATTGGAATAGGAATAGCGGCCTGCTTGGGGATCCGGCTCGTACTCCGGCAGATCTTGGGGCAAATAGTGGTCGGGGGGAATCAGCTGGGCTTCCAAAAAGCGAACTCGGTCGCTCAACTGAGTTAACTTACGGATTGCCTGTCGCTGGAACACCCGGTCGTGCAATCGCCAGGAGCCTACATACAAAAATCCCAGCCCCATCCCTGCCCCATAAGAGGCCAATAGCACCAACGATAGAGGAAGCGGGGATCCCGATTGCCCACCCACCACAACCCTTGCCGGGGATCCCCAGTTTTGGATGAGGAGAACGAGCAGGCTCAAGATCCACAAGCCCAGGAGTATGAAGCGAAGGTTTCTGATCGCGTTAGCGGGACGAAATTCTTGCATGGCCTCAACCCTACCCTTTATTAGGCTACCATTCTTCCCTTTCTCCACTGGCCTGGCAGCAAAGACGCTGGAAGCTCAAGCGGAGTTGTTCTCAACAGCCATTAGCCCTCTCCCTAAGGCGCGCTTCAGCTTACTAGCGCAGGAGCCCCGCAC
>NZ_JANSHS010000175.1:0-1130 GCF_047461695.1 Synechococcus sp. R6-7 | reverse complement strand
AGCGCTTTGCGTCAGCATGAGTGCGGGAGTTATGTCACTTGTGCAACCGTTTATCGCTGGCTGAGCCGAGCAGACCTCACGACAACAAAAGTCAAGACCCGCAAGCGAAAGACAGACTTGGCTGCCCTGCAGCAAGACGTAGACCAGTGCCCAGAAGCTCGACTAAAGGATGGAGCCCAGCGCCAGAGCAATACCCATTAACTGCAGCATTGACAATATCCGACAATATCCAAACAACAAAAAGGCCCCCTTTCGAGGGCTTTTTTGAGGATACTGTTGCGCCGTTTTACCGTGGTTTTCGACCTGGAAAATCCAGTGTAGGATACCGGGGATGATTGTTGATAGTTTCCAAATCTAAGTTTGGCTTACTGCTCTCACATCCACTTCCCATCCTAATTGTCGAAGGGTATAGATCGCAAAAACATAACGGCAGTCACCAACGCCGCAGAATCCTTTTCCAATCATACCCCATTTTTGGGATGTGCCTGTCAAGTGCTCATAAGGGCTAGGATGAAAGATAGCTTGACTTGTTGCCGGCCATGCTTGGTTCCTGGTTAGACAACATCTACGGCGCTTGGTTTCTGCCGGAGCGCACCTTTCGGGCGTTGCGGGAACAGCCTGTTCTCTGGCAAGCCTTTGGGGTGGTGGGGCTGCTCAACGTCCTGGATGCGATTCGCCGCTCTGGGGTAAGCCTGCCGAGCATGGTGCTGGCGGTGCTGATGGGATCCCTGGGCTGGGTGGGTTTGGCGGCTTTGTTGCAATTGCTGGCCTTTTGTTTGGGTCGGGCTGTCCCTTCCTTTTCAGCGCTGCTGTGCTTGACGGGGTTTGCCGGTTTGCCGTGGCTGCTGCTGGGGCCTGCTCAATCGTTGGGTGGGGTGGTGGGATCCCTGCTGGGCTTGTCAGCTCTGCTGTGGTTTGTGGTTTGGCAGGTGCGGGCAGTAGCTGTAGCGCTGGATTTGGAGTGGTGGCGGCTGCTGGGCCTGATCCCATTGGCTTTCCTAGGGGGGATCTTGGCCCTGAGCTGGCTGACCAGCAGCGTCGTTGCTTTGGCTTCCTTGGGCTAAAGCTTATAGTTGTTTCAGGTTAAGGTGAAACGCCTAGGCTACTGATCGCGCCAGCGGGACGGAGTC
>NZ_JANSHS010000174.1:0-2894 GCF_047461695.1 Synechococcus sp. R6-7 | reverse complement strand
TGCGGGGCTCCTGCGATTTCTAGCTGACGCAAGCATCTGCCTGGATAGACAGCCCGATAGATGGATAATGGTTCTGGTGTTGATTTTCCCGGCAATAGCTCCTGCCCGAGCTGGGCTCCTTCCTCTCCCCTGTTATCTTGCACCGTCCTTTTGCCTTATGTTGCCAAGCCTTCCTCTCGCAGCTATCCCCCTGTTCTCTATTGCGGCAGCCATGCTCTTGGTCTATCTGCCCATGGGGGTGGTGGGCTATGCCCGTGCCCGCGTTGGCTACGACCTGCATGCTCCTCGGGCTATGTTTGATAGGCTACCTCCCTACGGGCAACGGGCCACCTGGGCCCACGCCAACGGGTTTGAGACCTTTGGGATGTTTGCGGCAGCAGCGTTGATCGCCTACATCACCGGCCCTCACCCGGATCCCTGGTATTTTGGCCTCAGCGGAGATGAAGGGGTAGCTGTGCTGTGTGGGGTGTTTCTGCTGGCGCGGCTGCTCTACAACTTTTTCTACATTGCCGATATTCCCATTGGGCGATCCCTCTCCTTCTTGGCGGGATCCCTGGCCACGTTGGGCCTGTTGCTGATTAGCCTGCTGCCTTTTCTCGGCACCGGCCTGGCCTAATCTGGCGAGAGAAACTCCCCCGTCATTTGTTGAGCCTGCCGGTACCCTGGCCCAACCTGCGATACTGGAAAAGGACTTCGTCCTGCTGTCGCCAACGGCGTCCTCTGGGTGCCTCTCTTTTGTCCCACGGCCCACTACGCAACGGTCAGCCATGTACACTCTGGAACTGCTCCTGAAAGGGAACCCTGCCCCCATCGTTGTCCACCAAAAAGAGGAAGAAGCGGCCAACCGGGCCTACCAAAGCATCGTCAATGCTCTGCAGAGTGGATCCCCTCAGAGTTTGGAGCTGACCTGCGACCGCACCGGCAAAAAGGTGTTCCTGCTCACCGGTGAGCTATGTGGCGTGCAAATGACTTCCAAGTCGGGCGGCGCCAGCCCCATGGGAGCCCGTCCCGGTTTTTTGGCCCAGTTGCAAAGCTGAGGACAGCCCTTTTCTCTCTGCCGCTAAGGGATCCCCATGTCTGAGGTGGCCATTCGGGTGGAGAGCCTGACCTTTGCTTGGCCGGAACGTCCGCCGGTTTTGCAGGCGTGCAGTTTTGTCATTCCCAAGGGCCAGTTGTGGATGCTGTTGGGGCCCAATGGCAGCGGCAAGTCCACTTTGTTGCAACTGTTGTCCGGATCCCTGACCCATCCCCAGCCCCTTTCGGGCCACCTGGAGATTCGCGGTCGGCTGGGCTATGTGTTTCAAAACCCGGATCACCAACTGTTCATGCCCACGGTGGGAGCCGATGTGGCCTTTGGCTTGGGAGCAGAGGCTCTGACCTTGGCGGAAATTCACCAGCGGGTGGAAACAGCCTTGGAGCAAGTCGGATTAAAGCACCTGATCCGTCGGCCCATCCACGGCCTCAGCGGCGGACAGAAGCAACGGGTGGCGGTGGCAGGGGCTTTGGCCCGGCGCAGTGAGGTGCTGCTTTTGGACGAGCCGACAGCTCTGTTGGATCCCGATAGCCAGGCGGATTTGCTGCGGTGCATCCGTCAATTGGTGGATCAAGAAGGCATCACCGCCCTTTGGGTAACCCATCGGCTGGCGGAACTGGAATGGGCAGACGGGGCGATTTTGCTCTCGGAAGGTCAAGTGCGTCAACAGGGATCCCCAGAGCAGGTGCGGCAACGGATTGAACAACTGTTTGGGGCCTGAGGGATCCCTGCGCATCCTGATCCCAAAGAGATCGCGAAAGCGCAGCTGCACCCCCTGCCGTCACTGTTTAGAATGGGTAATGTATCCGGTTGATCAATTCGGTTGGCACAAGGTCATTATCCTGGACTCATTCCTCATCTGGATCGGCTGGTTTTTACCTGTTGATCCTCGGTTACACCGAATCCCTACAGGTTCTGCGTCAACCGGTTATATCAGCGGGCCACCGGCCCCATCTAGTCTAAAGGAGCTTGAGAACATGGGACTGTCTGAAGTGATCGCCAAAGAGCTGGAAAATGCTCGCAACGTCTGCTCTGAGTACGGCGAAGGGGATCCCCACTGCCGTGCGGCCTGGGACGCAGTTGAAGAAGTGCTGGCAGCTCGCAGCCACCAGCCGAGGACTCCCAGCAGCCTAGAGCAGCACTGCGCCGAAAACCCAGATGCTGTTGAATGCCGGGTCTACGATACCTGATTCTCGGGAACCCCACAGAGTGGATGCTCTCTGTCGATTCCGTAGCGATCGACAGGGTTTCCTACTGGGGATCTCCGACAAAATCCAGCGGCCTGCCGGATCCCTGCCGGTAGGCTTTGCTTTCTTGGACTGGAAGGCTTGACTGGGTGCGGTTTCAGGCGCGACGTACAGAGCGCTTTCTTTTTAGGGTCATTTTGATTCAAACCAGGACACTGCACCCGCACTTAAAACGTTAGATGCACAGGGCCAGAAGGCTTTTCCCAGTACCTCGGTCGCCTTGTCCCAACCTGAAACGACTATGAAATTGTGACCTGCATCATTGCCATCCATCAAAACCAGGACAGGGATTCATCAAACTTATGGCTTATGGGATCCCCAGTGCCGGTGGAGAGCGTTTTTCACGAAGAAAGCCTCTGAGCAGAATCAGCCCGCAGCCATTGCCTCACCCACAAGGCGAAGGCTATTCCCAGCAGCAGCAGTTGGGGGAGCAGCGTCTGCCAAGTGGGATATATGCCCAGCCAGCGCAGCTTTGGGATCCCGACCAGGGGGGTGATGGGCAGCCAGTCCGCCACCTGCAGAGCGTGCAGGCCACTGCCCAAAAACTTAAAGCCCAAATAGAAAACCAGCAGACTCAGGCCCCGGAAAAAAACTCCCAGCGGCAATTTCAGCCC
>NZ_JANSHS010000173.1:0-8426 GCF_047461695.1 Synechococcus sp. R6-7 | reverse complement strand
CCCCCTGGGGTTGCAGGTAGGCCATCACCTCCTCGGTCAAAACAGAGTCGTGTTGATACACCTCGCCAAGCACGGTCTGCGGGGGTTCTATTTCTGCTGCTACAAAGTTCAGTATCTGCAAAAAAAAGGCCGAGGCCAGGCCCCGACCGAGGAATCCATGTTGTTAAGGTGATCCTCTGGGAAAAGAGGGGTTGCCGTCAAAAGACAGGCTGTCTTGGGATCCCTGGTAAGATCTCTGGGGCATGAGTCCGGGCCTGAGTAAGATGAGACTGCTGCCGCTTTTGCCCAGTCTGCCGTCAGGGTTGCTGTGTTGACTCACTCTTCTTCTACCGATATCCTCACTCTCTCGCCGGCCAAGGGCCTGCGCGGCCAAGTCAGCATCCCCGGTGACAAGTCCATTTCCCACCGCGCCCTGATGCTGGGATCCCTGGCCGAAGGAGAAACCACCATCCAAGGGCTGTTGCTGGGAGAGGATCCCCGCAGTACGGCAGCCTGTTTTCGGGCGCTGGGGGCAGATATTTCGGAGCTCAACAGCGAGTGTGTTCGCATTCGGGGAGTTGGCCTGGGCCAGCTGCAAGAACCGGCAGACGTGTTGGATGCCGGCAACTCCGGCACCACCCTGCGACTGATGCTGGGGATCCTGGCTGGCCAGGCCGGGCGCTTTTTTGCCGTCACCGGCGATCGCTCCCTGCGCTCGCGGCCCATGGGGCGGGTGGTAGAACCGCTGCGGCAGATGGGGGCCAGCATTTGGGGACGGGCCGGTGGAACCTTGGCACCTTTGGCCGTACAAGGGGGATCCCTGAAGGGCATTCACTACCGCTCCCCGGTGGCTTCAGCGCAGGTAAAATCCTGCCTCTTGCTGGCGGGCCTGCTGGCAGAAGGCACCACCCAAGTCACCGAGCCGGCTCTCTCTCGGGATCACTCGGAACGGATGTTGCGGGCCTTCGGGGCCAACATTCAGGTGGATCCGGAAACAAAAACCGTGGCCGTGGTGGGGGGATCCCGCCTGGTGGGCCAAAAAGTTCAGGTGCCGGGGGATATCAGCTCGGCAGCCTTTTGGCTGGTGGCCGCCTCCATTGTGCCCGAGAGCGAATTGCTGCTAAGGGATGTGGGCCTCAACCCCACCCGTACCGGTGCGCTGCAGGTGTTGCAGGAGATGGGGGCCGATATTCAAATTGAAAACTGCCGGGAAATGGCCGGCGAGCCCCTGGGAGATCTGCGGGTGCGTTCGGCCCGCTTGCGCGGCTGCACCATCGCCGGCGATCTCATCCCCACCTTGATCGACGAGATCCCGGTTTTGGCGGTGGCGGCTGCCTTTGCCGAGGGGATCACCGTGATTCGCGATGCCGCAGAGCTGCGGGTCAAAGAAAGCGACCGTCTGGCTGCCATAGCCCAAGAGCTGAGCCGCATGGGAGCCCAGGTCACTGAATATCCCGATGGCCTGGAAATCAAGGGAGGGATCCCTCTTCACGGGGCCGAGGTCGACAGCCACGAGGATCACCGCATCGCCATGAGCCTGATGGTGGCAGCTCTAGGAGCGCAGGGATCCACCCTCCTCAGGGGAGCCGACTGTGCCCGCATCTCCTACCCCGACTTCATTCCCACCCTGCAACGATTGACTGCTTCCCCCCTGGAGTCTTGAGAGGGCCCATCTTTAACTTTGCCGCCTCTGCTCCTATGTCGACCTGCCCCAGCCCGCCCGGCCCTATCGCCATCGAACATCTCTGCTTCCGGGTTCCTCCCGGTGGGCAAGCAGCCTTTCTTGAGCAAGACGAGCGGGTTTGGGGATCCGCCCTGCGCCGGCATCCGGGTTTTCTGGGCAAAGAAGTTTGGCTGGATCAAGAGGATCCCGAACTTGTCCACCTCATCCTCCGCTGGGCCAGCCGTGCTGACTGGAAGGCCTTTCCCTCCGAGCAAGTGGAGGCATTGGATCGGCAAATGCGGCCTTTTTATGTGCGCTTGGAACAGGCCAAAGAATACCAGCTCTGGCAGCCCGGCCCTTCTGCAGGGACAGGAAAGCAGGATTAAGGGATCCCTTCAGTCTCAAAACCTACCTCAGAGCCCACCGAGTCAGCCCTGGGGGATCCTGCCACCCGCTCCTGCTCCACCAGCTCCCGCAAACTGGGCATGGTCACGGCCAAAGCTCCTTCTCGCCGCTGCAGCCCCGCTTCAAAACTCTCAGGGGTGACAATGCCGCCGGAAATGAGCATCTTAAAAGCATCTTCCACCGGCATGAACACTTCCACCACCTGGTCTTCCGGCACAATGGCGTACCAGCCCGTCGTTGGATTGGGGGTGGTGGGCACAAACAGGCCAAGGGAGCGCTGCGGCCCATCGGGCCGAATGGGAGTTTGAATGGTGCCCGTCACAAAGGCCAGCGCCCAAGCTCCTGGTCGGGGATATTCCACCAGCACCACCCGCCGAAAGCGCTGATTGTTGGGGGCAAACAAAACACTGACCAATTGCTTCAAGGTCTTGTACACCAGCCCCGCTACCGGAATCGCATGGAGCAACTGTTCGCTGAGATTGAGCAGCCACTGGCCGACAATGTTGCGGGCCATGAAGCCAATCAACAGGATGAGCACAATCGGCGTCAACAGGCCCACCGCCAGATCGATGAGGTTGATCAAGATCGGGTGCAAACCCTGGATGGGATTGAACTGCTTCGGAATGCTGGTCAGAAAGCCAATGCTCCAGGTGGCCACCTCCACCGTCAGCCAAATGGTAGTTGCCAGAGGGATCACCACCAGCAACCCCGCCACGAAGTAGTTCTTAAGATGCTGTTTCCATTGTGAAACCATGGTGAGGTCGTCCCGTCGAGTCAACCGAGTGGATGCACCGAACCTTTGCAAGTGGAGCTTGCAGATGGCAATCATGATACCTGCCTTCTGCATTGCCCTCATGGGGGGCAGCCGCAACTTGCTGGAAAAAGAAACCGGGCTGCCAAAAAGCGCAGAGCCCCAAACTTTCACGAGGCCGATAATGCTATCTTAGGTCGATATAAAATTTTGTAAAGGCAGGGATCCCGTTCCGAGGCGTTGTGGTCAAGCCCCTGGATGGTTTGTGTTTCTGCCGGGTGTTGCGTGGGAGGCCCTATGTCAGAGTCGGATTGGCTAGAGCATACCTGTCAGGTGGAGGTGCCTGTTCCCATTGAGCAGGTATGGGATTTGTGGGCCAACCTCACCCTCATGCCCCGTTGGATGAAGTGGATCCGCTCGGTGGAATTGCTGGATCAGGAGCTGTCCCGGTGGACACTGGACACCCGCGGCCTCACCTTCAGTTGGATCTCCCGCACCCACACGGTGGTGAAACACCAACACATTGGCTGGAGTTCGGTGGAAGGACTGCCCAACCGGGGCGCGCTGCGCTTTTACGACCGCAAAGGCAGTACCATTGTGAAGCTGTCGGTGGCCTACAAGCTCCCGGGGATCCTCGGCAAAATCTTGGATGGCCTGTTTGTGGGCAAAGTGGTGGAGAGCACCATCCAGGCGGATCTGGAGCGCTTCAAAGCCTATGCCCTAGAGCATGCGGGGCCAACCGCCGAAAGTGCCTCGGCCAGCTAGTCTCCGTTCGTCAGGCCCAAGTGTTTTGCTGAACTCCCCCTTCCTTGCCAACCCTCACTGCTGCAAAGGTCTTCTTCATGCCCGATCCCTCTCCTGAGCCTGTCATTGCCCTCTCTCGTCAGCCGGTGGACAACCGCAACATTCGCTTCTCTCTGGAGCGGGGCGAGCTGGATCTGGATCAACTTCTCCTGCTGTTGAACCGCAATGCCTTTTGGGCGCAGAATCGCCAGCGGCAGGAGATGGAGCGGGCCGTTGCCCACAGCCATCCGGTGGTCAGCGCCTGGGATGGGGAGCGCCTGATTGGCTTTGGCCGCGCCACTTCCGATGGGGTTTACCGAGCCGTCCTCTGGGATATCGTGGTTGATCACGATTACCGACGTCAGGGCATTGGCCGCAAGTTGGTGGAAACCCTGATCAGCCATCCCCACCTGCAGTCGGTGGAGCGCATCTACCTGTTCACAACCCATCAGCGTGGCTTTTACGAGCGAATCGGCTTTGTGGAAAATCCCAGCACCACCTTGGTTTTACACGGGCGCCCTCTGGAGTTTTTGATCCCGGCTGCCGAGCAGGAGCAGGCTTGACCGACAGGGATCCTGGGTGAGTGTATCTTGAACAACGGTGGGTTGGCTCTGCCTTGGGAGGAGGACGCGCTAGCCTGAAAAGCAAAAAGGGTGAGAGGGTGTACTCATGGCCAATCGCCTCGCCACAAGTTCCAGCCTTTATTTGCGCAAGCACGCCGAGAACCCGGTGGACTGGTGGCCTTGGATCCCAGAAGCTCTGGAGAAAGCGCGGGCCGAGGATAGGCCGATTTTCCTATCCATCGGCTATTCCAGTTGCCACTGGTGTACGGTCATGGAGGGCGAGGCCTTCTCCAACCCTGAAATTGCCGCCTTTTTGAATGCCCATTTTTTGCCCATCAAGGTGGATCGCGAGGAGCGGCCGGATCTCGACAGCATCTACATGCAGGCGTTGCAGCTCATGAGCGGGCAGGGGGGGTGGCCCCTCAATGTTTTCCTCACGCCCGATGACCTGGTGCCCTTTTACGCCGGCACCTATTTTCCCGTAGAGCCCCGCTTTGGCCGCCCGGGGTTTCTGGCCTTGCTGCAGCGCATCCTGCAGTTTTACCGGCAGGAAAAGGAAAAAATAGAGGAGATGAAAGGCCAGATTTTGACGGCTCTGACCACCCTCAGCGACTTAGTGCCGGAAGACCACATTCCCGCCGACCTGCTGCGCTCTGGGATCCCCAAGATCCAGCCTTTGCTCTCCAATGCCGGGGCGGTGCAGCAATTTCCCATGATGCCCTACGCTCAGTTGGTATTGCGTTCGGCCCGCTTCGACCCACCAGAAGGGATCCCCGGCTCCATGAGCGCTCTGGAACGGGCCAAAGAGCGGGGCATGGCCTTGGTGCTGGGAGGGATCTTCGACCATGTGGCCGGCGGCTTTCACCGCTACACCGTGGATCCCACCTGGACGGTGCCCCACTTTGAAAAGATGCTCTACGACAACGGGCAGATCCTAGAGTTTCTCTCCGATCTGTGGGCGCACGGTATCCAAGATCCGGCCATCGAGCGGGCGGTGCGGCTGACGGTGGAGTGGGTGGCGCGAGAGATGACCGCCCCTGCCGGATACTTCTACGCCGCTCAAGATGCCGACAGCTTTGCCCGAGCAGAAGATCGAGAGCCAGAGGAGGGAGAGTTCTACGTCTGGCGCTGGCAGGAGCTGCAGGAGCTCTTGGGGGAAGAAACCTTCCGCGCCTTGCAGCAGGCGTTTGACCTATCGCCGGGGGGCAACTTCCCCGATCGGCCCGGCTGCATCGTCTTGCAGCGCCAACAGGGAGGGGCGTTGCCGCCAGAAGTTGAAGCCGCCTTGACCACCCATCTGTTTCAGGCACGCTATGGCTCTGCGGATCGACGAGTTCCCTTCCCTCCGGCAGTGGATGCCCAATCGGCCCGTCTGCAATCCTGGCCAGGGCGAATCCCACCTGTCACCGACACCAAGATGATCGTCTCTTGGAACGCCTTGATGATCTCCGGCCTGGCGCGGGCCTATCAAGTGTTCGGCAACGCAGACTATCTGCAATTCGCTCTGCGGGCTGCCCAATTCATCCTCAGCCAGCAGCGCCACCCTGAGACCGGATCCCTGTTGCGCCTGAACTACGATGGCACAGCTCAGGTGCCCGCCAAGTCAGAAGATTACGCCCTGCTGATCAAGGCCCTGTTGGACTTGCAGCAAGCCTGCCTGCCCCTGGTGGGGGATCCCACCCCTCAAGACTGGTTGCAGGCTGCCCTCCAGCTCCAGCAGGAGATGGATGCGCAACTGTGGGATCCGGCCAGGGGGGGATACTTTGTCAGCGATGCCCAGAGTGCCCCTGAGCTGTTGGTGCGAGAGAAGGAGTTCCAGGACAACGCTACCCCTGCAGCCAATGGGGTGGCCATTGCCAACCTGGTGCGCCTTGCCGCCCTCACTGGAGATCTGGACTACCTGGAGCGGGCAGAGCAGGCCTTGAAAACCTTTGCCCACATCATGAGCACCCAGCCGCGCACCTGCCCCAGCCTTTTTGCCGGACTGGATTGGTATAGCAATTGGGTGAAAGTCACCCTGGAGGCCGATTCCATTCCCGCCTTTCAGCAACGATCTTGGCCCACCACCGTCTTTGCTCTCCCCACCGAGACCGAACCTCTGCCGGAAGGAGCTCTAGGGCTGGTGTGCTGGGGCAACAAATGCCTGGCCCCTGCCAGTTCTCTCGAGCAAATCCAGTCGCAAATCGGCAAAGGCCAAAATCGAGCTTACTGACCTTTGCCCAACTTTTGCTCAGGGCAGCAGGGATCCCTTTGCCAAGGTTACTGCTGGGGCTCCGCAGGCTTTTCCACCCCAAAAAACTCAATGCGGTAACTTTGGATGCGGGTGCCCGTTTGTTGCTCCACTTGGGCCAGCAGTTCAGGCGGCAGCTCCACGTCCACATCCAAGATGCGGTTGCTATCCAGACAGTTCACGTGGCTGTGGGGATGGGTGCGGTTGCCGTAGCGGCGCCCATCGGCACGATCCAAGCACTCGACAATGTTGTGGCTGGCCAAAGCTTCCAGGTTTTGATAAACGGACGTGTGGCCAATCGGTTTGCCCTGCTGATTTAGGCGATCGTAAATCTCGCGGGCGGAGAGGTGCTCGCCACACTGCCACAGCAGCTCCAGGATATAACGGCGCTGTCGGCTCAAACGCAGATTGCACTCCCGGCACCGTTCCAAAGCAGCTTCCAAAGAATCCAAGGGGCGAGGCATGGAAAACCTCAAGTCATACCGAGTCTGAGATAGGTAGTTGCTCATCTCTACCAAGGTAGCATTTGTGCGTCAACAGTTGTTCAAAAAACACCCCGAACTCTACAAGAGCTGCCGCGCATAGCCATCTTCGAGCCGAGTCCAGGCCGTGCGCAGATGGAAGAGCCCAACATCAGCCTTTTGATTTTCTACAATACCGCTGGAGTGTTGGGGGCAAAGATCATGCAGCGGCGCAAGGTAATTCTGGGTTTGTTGGGGTTGGCCAGCAGCAGTGGATTGGCAGGAGCCTATTGGGCCAGTCGGCAGCAGCCCTCTCATCTAGCCCCAGGGATGGGATCCCCTAGAGCCGCTCTCCCCTCTCCTACCCCCCAGCCCACCCCCACCGTCGTCCCCCATCCAGATGCCCCCCATGGCCTCTACATCCCCCCCCGCCGAGATCTGCGCCTCTTGGTCATCAGTGACATGAACGGCATCTACGGCTCGGTGGAATACGACCCAGAGGTGGATCGGGGCATCGGCCTCATCCCCTATCTTCAGCCGGATATTGTTTTGGGAGGAGGAGATATGGTGGCCGGTCAGGATCCCCGCCTGTCGGAGGAGCGCATTCGCGCCATGTGGGCAGCCTTCGACCGGCATGTGGCTGGCCCAATCCGTGCGGCCAAACTTCCCTACGGCTTTACCTTGGGCAATCACGATGCTTCCTGTGCCCGCACCACGCGGGGCGGCTTTCTCTTTCAAAAAGAACGGGATCTGGCCCGCGAGTTTTGGAACGATCCGGCCCACGACCCAGGTTTGAACTTTGTGGATCGGGGGGACTTTCCCTTCTACTACACCTTTGAAAAAGACGATGTGTTTTACCTAGTCTGGGATGCCACCTGCAATTACATCCCGCCCGAACAAATGGCCTGGGCGGAAGCGGCTCTGGCCAGCGAACGGGCTCAGAAGGCCAAGTTGCGCATTGTCATCGGCCATCTGCCCCTCTACGCCATCACTGTCGGGCGCGACGATCCGGGAGAAGTGCTGCTGGAGGCGGATGCCAAACGGGCTCTGCTGGAGAAGTACCGCGTCCACACCTACATCAGCGGCCACGACCACGGCTACTACCCTGGCCACAAAGGGCAACTGCAACTGCTTCACTGCGGCATTCTCGGCTCTGGCCCTCGTCCCCTCTTGGGCAGCCCTCTGCCCCCCCGCAAGACCCTCACCCTTATCGACGTGGATTTCGAGAGCCCAGATGTTACCTATTACACTACCTATCACATGCGGGATCTGAGCGTGATCGACCAAGCAGAGCTGCCCCGTTTCATCACCGGGCACAATGGCTTGGTGCTGCGCCGCGACGTCAATTGGGACAACCTCACCCCCCAAGAAATCGCCACCTGCCAAGCTCGTATTGGATCCCTGTGTCGGGATTAACGTCTCCGTCTTGGCAAAAGATTGATGAGCCGTTTGTAGATGCTCTCGCGAGGGTTCTGCACACTTCGCGAGCAGCCCAGGCTTTTCAACAGATGATTCAAAGCAGCTTTTTCCAGCAACACCAGCCATAGCCGGTGCAACTGTGTCTGATACATTCACGCTGAACTCTCCTGAA
>NZ_JANSHS010000172.1:0-4782 GCF_047461695.1 Synechococcus sp. R6-7 | reverse complement strand
TCAGGAGAGTTCAGCGTGAATGTATCAGAAACCGCTACAATCCAAATCTCAACGAGGCTAAAAGCAACCATGGCACAAGCACTGGAACTCAATACCGAGAACGTCGAGAAAGTCCTGAACGAGCTGCGTCCTTACTTGATGGCCGATGGGGGCAATGTGGAATTGGTGGAAATCGATGGCCCGGTGGTCAAGCTGCGCTTGCAGGGGGCCTGTGGAGCCTGCCCCAGCTCGACCATGACTCTAAAGATGGGCATTGAGCGCAAGTTGCGGGAAAGCATCCCCGACATTTTAGAAGTGGAGCAGGTATTCTGAGAGGCCCTTCTTCCGCTTTGGGTTTTTGTGAGATTTCTTTAGGATTCTTCTCAAGTGTTGGATTGGGTGCCTTGATCAACTTGATCAACAGTCCCATGGTCTTTGGGTAGCCTCGGGTGGCTCTCTGCTCCCCACTTCTTTCTTCTGTGCCTTCTTCAGAGCTAGCGCATGTCTGTTCTCCTCTCCATCGCCATTCTCGCCCTGCTGATCCTGGTGCATGAGGCAGGGCACTTTGCGGCAGCCAAACTCCAAGGGATCCACGTCAACCGCTTCTCGCTGGGGTTTGGCCCGGTGTTGTGGCGATACCAGGGCAAGGAGACAGAGTACGCCATTCGCGCCCTGCCGCTGGGGGGCTACGTGGGCTTTCCTGACGAGGATGAACATTCCCCCTACCCGCCCGACGACCCGGATCTGCTGAAAAACCGCCCCGTGCTGGATCGCCTGGTGGTGATGAGTGCAGGGGTGATGGCCAACCTGATCTTCGCCTATCTGGTGCTGGTGTTGATGTTTGCTTGGGTGGGGATCCCCTCGGTAACGCGCATCCATCCCGGCATTCTCATCCCTCAGGTGATGCCCGATAGCCCGGCGGAGCGGGCCGGCCTGAAGGCAGGGGATGTGGTGTTGCAGGCAGCAGATCGCGATTACAGCAGGATTGCCGACGAGACGGCGGCCTTGGCAGCTCTGAACGATTTTCAGGTGCTGATCCGCAGCAGCGAGAACCGGCCCATTCCCCTGGAGGTGCAGCGTGGGGAAGGGGATCCCCTGCAATTGACGGTGATCCCAGAGGTGCGGGGAGAGACGGTGGCCATTGGAGTGACCTTGGCCCCCCACCAGGAGGTGACCTTGCGTCCCCCTCAGAGTGTGGCTGAGATCCTCACGGAGGCGGGAAATGCCTACCAGCGGGTGGTGATGCTCAATCTGAACGGCTTGCGGCAGTTGCTGCAGAATTTCCAAAGCACGGCTGCTCAGGTCTCCGGCCCGGTGGGGATCGTCAAGATCGGGGCCGACCTGGCCCGCGATGACGCCGCCAGCCTGTTTAATTTCACCGCTTTGATTAGCATTAACCTGGCCTTTCTCAACCTGTTGCCCCTGCCCGCCTTGGACGGGGGACACATTGCCTTTTTGATCCTGGAGGCGATTCGCGGCAAACGGCTGCCCAAGCATCTGGAGGAGCGGGTGATGCAGACGGGCTTGGTGTTGTTGCTGGGATTGGGGGTGGTGCTGATCTTCAAAGACACCCTCGCCATTGTCACCGGGTCGGGCTAGGGGAAGATGGCCAGCAAACCGGCCTTGCGCCAGCGAGCTTTGGAGATCCTGCTCCGGCTGAAGCGCCACTACCCCAACTCCACCTGTGCCCTCCACTACCAGACGCCGCTGCAGCTCTTGGTGGCAACCATCCTCTCGGCTCAGTGTACGGATGAGCGGGTGAATCAGGTAACGCCGGAGCTGTTTCGTCGCTTCCCGGATGCCCAGGCCCTGGCGACAGCGCCGCGAGAGGAGATCGAGGCTCTCATCCATTCCACCGGCTTCTATCGCAACAAGGCCAAACACATTCAGGAAGCCTGCCGCAAGATCTTGAGCGATTTCGGTGGTCAAGTGCCCCGCACCATGCCGGAGCTGCTCACCCTACCCGGCGTAGCCCGCAAGACGGCCAATGTGGTGTTGGCTCATGCTTTTGGCATCAATGCCGGGGTTACCGTCGATACCCATGTTAAGCGCCTCAGCCGCCGCCTCGGCCTCACTGAGCACGAGGATCCCGTGCGCATCGAAAAGGATCTGATGCAGTTGTTGCCGCAGGCGGATTGGGAGAACTGGTCTATCCGTCTGATCGACCACGGGCGGGCCATCTGCACTGCCCGCAGGCCTCTGTGCCAGCAATGTTTTTTGGCGGATCTCTGCCCCAGCGCTCCTCTTCTGGGATCGGCTGCACCGGCCGAGAAAACGGATAAAAAAGCTACAAAAGCCTCGCCGGCCTGAGAGGATGGTTTCTGGGCGCCCTGTATGGCTGAGCCGGCAGGGATCCCTCCCTTGCAGCACTTGTTTTGGCCGCCTCTCGCCCTAGAATAAGCTCCATGCAGGATAAACCCATGTCAGTCGTGCCCCCCGTTCTGGTCATTGCCGGCCTGACGGGATCCGGGAAAACTTTGGCCATCCAGCAGTTGGAACAACTGGGGTACACCAGCCTAGAAGGGATCCCGCCTGCCCAGGTGATCCCCTTGGTTGAGGCGATGCGGACCCATCACGCTGCTTTGGCCATCAGCTTGAATCTCCACGCCCAGGAGTACCGGGATCAAGTTCCCACCCTGGCTGCTTGGGTGCAATCGCAAGGGATCCCTTTCCTATTCTTGGAGGCCCGCTCCCCAGTGTTGCTCAACCGTCTCAGCGCCCACCGCCGTCCCCATCCCTACGGGGAAGCTGCCGGTTTGTTGGAGGCCATTGAGCAAGAGCGGCTGGCTCTGGCCCCGGTGCGGGAACGCTGCACCCACTGGTTGGATACCTCCGACCTCAATGCCCAGCAACTGCGGCAGCAATTGCAAGCTTTGGTGCAAGGGATCCCCCAGCCCCTCAACCTAAGGCTGGTCAGCTTCGGTTTCAAATACGGCGTTCCCCCCGATGCCAACTTGCTGTTCGATGTGCGTTTTTTGCCCAACCCCTTCTTTCAGCCCCATCTGCGTCGCCTTACCGGGCAGGATCCCCTGCTGCAGGAGTTCTTGTTTGCGGATCCCATCACACAATCCACCTACCAGCACATCTTGTCCCTGATCAAAGCGTTTTGGCCCCACTACCGCGCAGAGCGTCGCCCCCACCTGACTTTGGCTATCGGCTGTACCGGCGGTCAGCACCGCTCGGTGGCCCTGGTGGAGCGCCTGGCCCAGGATTTGCAGCCTTGGACTGTCCCTGCCGGCAACCACGTTCTTCCCGACCTGAATGTTCAGGTTCAGCATCGCCATCTGCTCGACTCTCAGCGGGAGCTGGAAGCCCGCTTTGGCCCGGCGCCCGGCGAAGCCGGCGTTGCCCAGCAACAGGTTAGGATCCCTTTGGCCGGCGTTCCTGCACCTTCCCATGCCTAAGCCCCTGCCCAGCAACAAGTCCCCTGTTTGGGGCATTCGTCGCCGCAAGGCTGCTTGGTCGGGAAGTGGCTGGAAATGGCTCTTTCCCGGTTTGGCTGTCAAACGCTGGCTGAGCCTGGCGGTTGGGGGCGTGCTGCTGATGGTGCTGGGCATTGCCATCTGGACGGAGTTGACCCCCATCTTTCGCCTGAAGCGGCTGATCGACATCACCCTGCGCCTGATCACCACTTGGATCCCGAACAACATCAGTGGCCCCCTGGTGACCGGGATCGGGCTGGTGATGGTGGTGCTGGGGTTTCGCAGCGCCATGCGCTCCATCGAGGATGTGCTGATCCCCGAGGGAGATGAAGCGCTGGTGGATAAGCTGTTGTCGCGGCGGCGTCTCAGCCGTGGTCCCCGCATTGTGGTACTGGGGGGCGGCACCGGCCTCTCCAACCTGCTGCGGGGTCTGAAGCGCTACAGCTCCAACATCACAGCCATTGTCACGGTGGCCGATGACGGGGGATCCTCAGGGCGTCTGCGGCGGGAGATCGGCGTTTTGCCCCCCGGCGATATCCGCAACTGCCTCACTGCTCTGGCCAACGAAGAAAAGCTGCTCACCGAGCTGTTTCAATATCGCTTCCAGTCGGGGGAAGGGCTGAGCGGCCACAGCTTCGGCAATTTGTTCATCACTGCCCTCACCGCGGTAACCGGCGGCGACTTGATTCGGGCCATCACTGCCACCTCGCAAGTCTTGGCCATTCAGGGGCGGGTGCTGCCGGCCACCCTGGCGGATGTTACCCTCTGGGCGGAGCTGAGCGATGGCCGCCGCGTGGTGGGAGAGTCCAACATTGCCAAAGCCGGAGGACGCATTTGCCGAATCGGCTGTGACCCCCCCAACCCTCCCGCCCTACCGGAAGTCATCGAGGCTATTGAGGCGGCAGAGTTTGTGGTGCTGGGGCCGGGTAGCCTCTACACCAGCATCATCCCTAACCTGTTGGTACCGGAAATTGTGGAAGCTCTGGCCAAAAATATGGCCCCCCACATCTACGTCTGCAACATCATGACCGAGCCGGGGGAAACCGACGGCTATACCGTTGGGGATCACGTCATGGCTCTGGATCGGGTGGCAGGAGTGCGCCTATTTGACGGCGTGCTGGTGCAGCGGGAGCCACCCTCCCCACGTGCTTTGGAGCATTACCGCCGCAGCGGTTCTGAGTTTGTGGTGTTGGATCCCGACAAACTGGCTTACCTGGGCTGCCGTGCCGTTTTGGCTAACGTCATGCAAGAGGATCCAGAGACCGGCTTGGTGCGCCACAACCCCGAACGCTTGGCTGCAATGCTGATGCGCTGGTTCGACAGACATCGCTCCCTCTAGCTTTGCCCAGGATGTCCTGATACATTTACGCTGAACACTGCT
>NZ_JANSHS010000171.1:0-9081 GCF_047461695.1 Synechococcus sp. R6-7 | reverse complement strand
GGAATCCCTGGTTCCCGGGATCCAATGCCCACCGTTGCCCCCCCGTGCTTGAGAGCTTGTGTGTTTATTTAAAGTTAATTCAAATGGCGATGAGACGGTAGCCAGTACAATAGCTCCGTTTGCGATAGTCATTCCGAACAAGTTTGGGACATTTGCCCTGCCTTCGATCTCTAACCGGCCAACACAAACATACCCCTTATCTGTCTCCCAAAGCAGACTAGGGGAACCTGGGATCCCCAAGTTGCTTTCCTGCAGTCTGAAACAACCATATATCCTGGCCCAGAGGGATCCTCATCTAACTTAATTGCCTCTATTTCCGATGCTGCTCCGGCAATTTGTCGGATTCATCCTCATCAGCGTTTTGTGCAGATTGAGATCCACATAACTCCAGACACCGCGCCTTTGCTTAGGTACGGGCTGAGAAGGGAACTTCCGGCTCCTCCGAGCCAACGATGTACGGGTCGTCTCCAAACGAAGTGTATTCGCTGTAGAGCTCGTCAGCAGTCATGCTGGGCCGCAAAGCCTCAATCAAAAACTCGTCGACGATACGCTTACAAGCGGCAATTGCGGCTTCGAGGGTCTCAAACTTTCCGTACTCGTACTCTTTATATTTCTCCACATAGTGGAAGTTGTCGGCAACCACCACAGTAAATGGGCGCGCTGGATCGGAGCCGGGCATGAGGTGAGGTCTAATGCTGCTGTTACTTCCGACATTATACATTTCTCTTAAGGGTTTATCAATTGTCGAAGAGAGGTTTCTAAAAATAAGATCTTCTTGAATCGTTTGCCAGATGATGGACAAACTCACTTGAAAATACTCATGGATCACAATATTCCGCATTCCCCGCATTTCGTCCCATGGAATTTCAGGATGCGAAGCCTCCACCTCTGGTGGAATGCCGCGAACTGCTTCACCAATAATTGCAAGATTATACAAAACTGCCCCAACTGTCTTTCGATCGACTTGAAATTCATCGAACGTGATGTCTTTTATAAACTCTCGGATCTCTTCAATCGCAGCTAGCACGTCTCTTACTCTGTTCTGCCAATCTCTAGAAGGCACGAACCACCTCCCGGAGAACGGATTCTTGCAGATAGGGCTTGAGGGAGTCAGGCGTACCTAGATCAACCGGACTCTCTAAAATTTCCTCTAGATATCGTTTCAAGCGTACAAAAGTGAACAATCCAACTGGACGGTCAAACTCTACTAGCAGATCGATATCACTGTCTGTTTGCGCTTCATCCCTTGCTACTGAACCAAAGAGCATTAGAGACTTTACGCCAAAGTCCTTCAGAGTGTTCTGGTGATTTGCCAGTAATGTAAGGACTTCCTGTTTTTGCATTACCCAACCTGCAATGAAAAGAAAAGTCCATTATGAATTATAGCTCACCTATTTCCTCTCAATTACGACTCAAACAAAGATTCATAACGCTTTGCAGGTCGCAGGCACAGTTGAGCCGAGGCACACCTTGCAGAGGACAGGGATCCCTGGGTTCCCGCAATGAGGGCATTTGAGCTTGCTCATCATCTTGTCTCTGGGTACATCTAACGGCACGCACATCTTGCCTTGCCATTAACAGCCAGTTCAAGAAACTTGTCGTCTTTGGGATCACGACACGTCGCCACGCGCTCTACAATCTCCACCAAGACGCCATCTCTAACAAAAGTGCTCAAGAACTCCATCCGTTCTTCCTCGGTTATATACCTTTCAAATCCTTTGCGCCGCAGGACATCGCTCAATTCTTCAACGGTCACACGTGAGATAAGCAATTTGTCTCTCTGTGTTGCCCTGTCAAAGACTTGACGAGTGACAGAACATCTCAACAGGAGCGCACTGATAACAACATTGGTATCAAAAACAAAGCATGGTTCATTCGACATTCAGCAGAGATTCCAGTATCTCAGGAGTTAAGCCACGCTCCTGTGCTTTTTGGCTGATTTCATCTATGACAACCTGGAGGGGACGCGGTGGTACGATGAGGTCGCGCAGCCAAAGGTTAAGTAACAACTGAAACTTTCTTTGCAGGTCAGCAGGAATTTGACTGTAAAGTCTCGCTGTATCTGCATCCAGAGGAATGGTAATCACTGTGTTCATCTTTCCAACTCCTCGATGTTGGATATTATTACACTTGAGATTAAGTCGCGCTGGCTAACGGCTAAGCTCACCTGCTACTAACAGCTTTAGGAACTGCTCAGAACATAACACTGGTTCAGGTGCAGCGACTCGTTATGTTGTGTAGATTTTACACCGATTGCCTTTGCTACCTGCAGACCCCAGCGCCCCTTCACCAACAACCTTGACTAGGCACAAGTCTAGCGCTGGCAACATAACGGCTAAAC
Source organism: Synechococcus sp. R6-7 (assembly GCF_047461695.1). Taxonomy (NCBI): domain Bacteria; kingdom Bacillati; phylum Cyanobacteriota; class Cyanophyceae; order Synechococcales; family Synechococcaceae; genus Synechococcus; species Synechococcus sp. R6-7. The sequence continues at coordinate 6,740 of NZ_JANSHS010000171.1, read as the reverse complement.
TCACCCGCCACCAGTATAGCTAAGCATACAAAGGTTGGCATGATATGGGTCGCTGGGCGTAGCCCCACATTGGTTTCCCAGAATCTTAAGGCGACAACCTTAACCTACCTAGCTATAGTTTTGGGTAATGACTAAAGTATAGCTTCAAGTCGGGTGCAGTGACTTGTTATGTTGCACTTACAATTGGTAGTAAATATTGATACGAGTTTCTAATTTGCTATTCAAAATCTTCATCATTAATCCTTTTCAATGAGGATTGATTGAATGCTTTAAAGGTTAGATTTGGGTACTGTTGCACAATAGCTCTCAATTCTTCAAAAACTGGGCTCGCACCCTCAACCCCAGTTACAACGCACCAGATACGCGCTCGTGTAAGTGCAACAAAGGCTTCGTTACGCTTCTGTAGTTCTGACTCTCCTCTCCAAGCTAATGGCTGGGTAGCACAATGAAATCTGCAAGCATAAACCTTCCACGCCTCATTGCCCTTGGCTCGGAAAATTGTTGAGATCGTGATGCAGTTATCCATGCGAAAGATATCCCGATTTGTATCAACACCTGCAATAACGCTTTGGATACCTCGCCTTGAGAGTTTAGATTTTATTGCTTCAAAGTACTGCTGTTCTTTATCACCAGTGGGGCAAGTAATCAACAAGTCCCAAGGGTCGAAGCCTAACTTCAGATCTTCCTCCACTTGTTGAGCAATCCATTCCTGCTCTTCCAACTCATCCGAAAAAGTCTGGATGCGTAAAGGTGAGCCTAAAGCGTCCTTGTGAGGAAAATCATCACTGTCTATGGGGTGAGGGCTGTTTTTTGCCTCGCGCGTAACTGTGACTGTTTTGCCAGCTTTGACACTTGCATCTGAAAAATCTCCATCCAGAACAGTGTAACCTAGTTTTTCCCAATCCTCTTTGTTACTCACTCCTTGCAAACAACCCTCTTGTCGCAGTAAGCCCATGTTGATAGCGTGAGCAGCCATGAGAAGCATTTTAGGTGTTCGGTAGCATCGGTTTAAATTGTGTGCCTTGCGCAGTCCTCCTTCGTAGGTAGGGCTGGTTATGGTTCCATCAGGAAGTTTGTTCCCACCTAAATCTACTACTGGTGTTCCATCTGGATTAAGCCCAAAGATATGCAAAGGACGAGGTACCGTCAGGGTTCCAATCCCCTGTGCTTCGTCGTATGCCCAATAAAGTCGTTTTGGGTCAGATAAACTTTTATAAGCTAATCGATAGAAGGATGGGGGCAAATCCTGTCCTTCGTCTATCAAGATCGCATCAAAAAGTACAGGTATGTTCGGTACCCTTTTCTCCAGATCATCGCAAACATACTCAAAAGCCTCTGATGGAGAGCAGTTGCGCCCCATCCTCTCTCTTACATCCTTGACACTCAGAGGACATATTCCCGATTTTTGGGCTAAGTCACGGTAGAAACCGTTACGCTCTTTTGAACCCCAAGCATGTAGTACTTGTACATTGTGCCAGTTTGGCTCTACATCTCCTTCATCCTGCCGAACCATTTCACGATAGTAAAGACTGATTAAACCTATGATTTGGTCGTAAAGTGCCTGTGTAAAAAACACAAAAGCAATTTTCCAGTCAGGGTGCGCGGCATGGATTTTTGCGGCTCTCTTGGCAAATAGAACGGTTTTCCCTGTTCCTGCTAATCCTCTAACACGCTGAGGGCCATCTGGAACCTCAAAAGCTACCTTTTGCTGTTGATCGTCCAGAAAACGAAGGCGAGATTCCAGATAATGGATGACTCTTACAGGATTTTCGGGTGGTGTTCCTGTGGGTATGGCTCTAGGTTCTTGTCTTGGTAGCGAACCGCCCAGTAAAGCAACGATGTTTTGCCACTGTTCATCAGATAGAGGACGCTGTGGTTTTTCGCAAGCGCCCAACTGTAGTTTTTCTCGGAGAGTCGATGGCTTGAGATCCTCCTCCAGCAAAACAACGCCTTGGGTACAGGGCAAGTCAGAAAATCCCTTATCTTGCCATTCTTGCCCTTTAACAAAGGGTAACACCACTCTGTAGTGTGAGGTGACCAGTCCTCGTGTTTCTCTTCGTTCTGCGAGTTTCGCACTTATTGCAAGCATGCCATCCTCAGCTTGAAGCATAGGCAATTCCTCTTCCCTATGCCAATTAGTCATTTTCCACTGATGCCCTTCGATACTTTCAATGTTAGCGATACTGCACCCTTTACACTCAAATACCCACAATCCTAAATCTCTGTGCATAAAGATAACGTCAGGTTCTCTGGTGAGATTGCCTGTGCGTTTAAAAATTGGATACCTAAAGTAAGCTACGCATGGCTCATTCTGAAATGTCTTTTTGAGGCATTCCCAAAACTTTTTCTCTGCTGTGTTTGGGTTAAGTGGAGCATAGTTCTGGAACTTACCTTCTGACATGCTGTCTCCAAATGACTAAACTAAATCTATTTGACTAATAAGACAAGCAATATAACGGCTGAACTCACCCGCCGCCAGCAGTTTTGGGTATTTCTCGAATTTTAACATCAGGTCGGGTGCAGTGACTTGTTATGTTGTGTAAATTTTTCCACCGATCGGTTCAACTACCCACAGACGCCAGCGCCCCTTCACCAACAGCCTTGACAAGGCACAGCTCTGGCGCTGGCAACATAACGGCCGAACTCACCCGCCACCCCAAACCAAGGATCCCAATCAGTAATCTACCTCAAGGTCGGGTGCAGTGACTTGTTATGTTGGGTAACCCATCAGCCCCAAAAGCATCAGGATCCCCAGCCTCGTTTTGTCCAAGTGGTGCGGAATGGACCCCAACGGAAGATTTTTCTGAATCGCCAGCTCATAGAGTGTGTTGTCCTTTCATAATCGCTTGCCAATTTGGTAACCGAGCACGGCGCCTGCCACGAAACCCCAGAAACCCAAAACTAATGCACCGACGATTCCGAGTATTAATCCGCCAAGGATGCCGTGGGAAGAATCAAATTTCTTTGACGGAGATGTGGGCGATGACTGAGTACCACTAGGAGTAGCACGTCTGCCCGAATAGATAGTATTAAAAACTGATTCGTCAGGTTGTGAAATTGGGCGTCGAATCTGTGGAGATGGCGATACAGACGGCTTGACTCCAAGCCATTGGCGAGCTTCTTCCTCGCCTGACAATATTTGAACTTGAGACGGAAGTTCGATTGTCATCTGTGGTCTGTCCCGATACCTACCAATTACGCCAGTAACTTTGACCCACTTGTGAACGAGAGAAAGAGGATCAACTTTATCACGGCGGAACTCAGCCAGGGAAGTCGACCACAAAACAAGTGTAAAGGTTTGGTGTGGGTAAGAACCGAAGTTGAGGAATATGTAAGGTTGTCCGTGCTTAGTTTGTGCAGAATGGTAATCGGTAATCAGTCCGATTACTTCCACCCGGTCGCCGATATGTTCTGAGAGTGAGCCAGAAAGAGAAGCGTCAATGACTGGATACTGGCTGCGCCTTTGGGGAACAGTAACGGCTGGAGCGGGAGGGCGGACTGTGATCTTTGGAAAGGTGAAGTTGCCAGAAATGAACTGATCAAGAGACGGAACTTTATCGAATTCGAGCCTGCAAACACCCCTGAATCTCTCCACAAGAGGGGCAAGTTGGGAGATTCTAGAAATGTCAATGAGAAGTGGAGATGACTCGACATCTGCAAAGTCATTTGAGCAAAATAGGATATTCTCGCTGTTGTTGTACTTGTGCCAGAGAGGGGGCGAAGCGGCGACCGCTGAAAGACCGAGATATATCACGATGGCCGAAAACCGGTCAATCGTTGAATTGTAATGAGCAGCGGTTCTTGAAGGATGCTGATAGTTAAGATGTCCGATCTCATTTGTCTTAAGGCTGGAGAGTTCGGGGAGGTAGAATCCATCGTAATCGATAAGGTAGAGCTTCCCTTGCTTGACGAGAATATTACCGTGCTGGAGATCCCCGTGAGCTACTTTGAGGCTTTCAAGACGTTCCACCAAATCGACAAACTCTGGAATAAGCTTAGAAATCACTCCAGGCGTAGAGATATTGCGGTCGATGAAGGTGTTCAGAGTTTCGCCATCGAGCCACTGCATCTTTATGATGGGATGCCACTGGCTGCCAACTCTAATTCCTTGATTAAGACAAATGGCCTTTACAAAAAAACCGTCTGCACAGGATTGCAGGAACCGTCCAATAGCTTCATAGCGTCTCTGCAAATCTGGAATGGCTCTGGTGAAACAGCGGACTGCCCAATGTTGCGAATGATTTTGGAGATGAAATGTGGTTGTGAACCCTCCGGAGTAAGGCTTAGGAATTCCGAACTGATCAGGTTCTGGGATGGAAACCTTTAATTCCGGATCGCTGAAAGCTGTGCTGGGGTTTTGAACTGCAGCTAAGTATTCATCGCCTCTTGGTAATGGCATAACAAATTCAGAGCCTCACTAAGAGTAAGGTGATGTCATCATTTTTCAGGCGGGTAGAACGACGCGCATCATTCGCCCACGCTTTGAATGATTCCTGAGGCGACGAATTCTCGGTAAAACCGTAGAGAATGTTCCAGGGCTTTTCATTGTTCTCATGCTCGGTGAGGAACCAACACGCGAGGGCATCTGTGGCAAGTAGCAAGAGATCGCCTGATTGCCATTCTGCAGTTTGGCGCTTGACTTTCTCCCAGAGTTGCGAATTGCGGGCCAAATTGGTGGAAAGCAAAGTCGGAGAACTTCCAAATTCGCTTGCGCTGGAAATGGGAAAAGAGAGGACAAGATCATCATTGCGGACTTGAAAGAGACAACTGTCACCGACTGCTATTGCTGACCAAGATCCCGATTCGTTTGAATCGTTTGAGTTTGAGGTGAGTTCGACGCCGAGCAGCGTTGCGAAGGCTCCAAGGCGAACCTTTTCTTCTGCAAACCAAGGCAATGGTCTACGGTTTACAAAAGTGTGCCATCGCTTCGATAATATTTCCGTGCGGGCCTGCAGAGCCTGGATGTTCGTGAAGCGTTCTTTGACAAAAGCACGAGTGAGCATCTTAGCCCAATCGGATGCAAAAGAACTCTCAGTTGCACCGTCGGCAATAGCTATTGCAAAAGTCTCCTGATCGATTATGCCATCTATTTTGGGGGCGAAAGCGTCCTCGTAATCGGCTTCTTCATTGCCAAGCTTTTGCAGCCAGAAATGGTGTAGTGAGAGTCTCATAGGTTCCAAAACTAGCGCAGATTGCTTGGACGCGTTCCAATATCCAAGAAACGAATTACCGAAACGATATCAGCGTTGAAAACAAACCCACGGCTTGCCTCCGAGATATGATATCCTTCCTGTTTTGCTGCATTCTGGATGTGTGTTGGCAGTATGCTCGACATACTGAAGAGTAAGCGGGCAAACTCATCGGGCAGTCCGCTATCGGAGTCTGGAAATTCAATAGGATTAGCCTTCTGAGAAGACAAGTGAACATTGAATAGCAAAACGTTACCATCAGAGCTCGCTAATGATTTGATTTCGTTTGCAGCATCAGAAGGGTTTCCATCTGTCGCCTCACCGTCTGTTATGTTTATCACAATGGGAGGAAAGCAGGAAGGGTGCTGGGCAATCCAGTCTTGAACGATCGTCTTGGCCTGCGTTAATGCTTGGCACATTGGAGTTCCTCCGTTAGCGACGGGATCAAACCAAATTGGGAACTTGATAGTCTGTTCCACGAGCCCGCCGGCTCCATCATCCACTTTCTTGCTACGCTCCTCGATTCGAGCCGGTGAATTTGCGATTTGGCTAATGGGTGATAAATCCTTGCCAGCGAGAGAGCCCATAAAGGCTGAACCGACTGAAGCACCATAACCAATTACGCCAACATAGTAATAGTCTCGAACTCCATCGCTCTTGGCACACTTGATGACTAAGTTTTGAAGCAGCTTGTTGATTGCATCGGAGACACCATCCGCTTTTCTTTTGTTTGGCCCACTACCACCGAACGGGTCTGACATCGATCCCGACTGGTCAATGAGGAACAAGAAACAACTCGGATTGGCTCGACTAATTTCGGCTTGATATGGCATTGCGATTTCCTTTCAGATTATTACATTATTAATTGTTGACTTGTAGAATGCAGAGCCGCACTTTCACATAACGTCTCGGCAAACAACGCCGCCGTTTTGCGAACTAGCTTCCGGTACTCGAATCGGGACGGCGCCATGGCGAAGGTGAATCCAAGAAGAAGGGCAAGCAGTCCCAGGGTTGCCGCTTGAATGCTCCCGATCTGAATTCGCGTCAGCTCGTTTTGTGCTTGGCGTCCTCTGCGACCGAGTTTGTACCCCGAGCCCGCAGCGATCACCGTGCATGCAAGCAGCGCGATGGCGATCAGTGCCACTGGTTGGTGACAGAGCAACTCGGTCGTCATTAAAAGCTCCCTGTCGCCTAACATGTGTTTCTGCAGCTAGATGACTGATAATCACCTAAGAAGCAGACTTTTCCATCGCCTAGTGTAATGCTGCCCTAATTTGTCTGTATAGTCAACATTTTGAGCGATAATTACCTCCAAAGGGTTTTTATCTGGCTGAATGAGCATTAACACACCTATACCTAGACCCAGAAAGCTCCTGGAGCAAGTCAGCTAGAAATCGCAGGAGCCTCGCACTGTACTCATAAAGTCAGTGTCGGGAGGAATGTGCGACTTCACTTGCCTTGTGCTATAATAACATTGCGGGCACCAGAAACGGTTATTTAAGGCACTGGTAACGGTCGATTGGGGCTGCTGTAAACCAGCCTAGAGGTTCG
>NZ_JANSHS010000170.1:0-6685 GCF_047461695.1 Synechococcus sp. R6-7 | reverse complement strand
TGCGGGGCTCCTGCGATTTCTAGCTGAGAATCCGTTGAGCAGCGTTCAAAGGACTCCGTCCCGGCCTTGGGTCAACCAGTTGGTTTGAGTCAGCCTTAGTCTACCACCCCTGGGGTGAGCCACCCTTGGCTTGAGCAAGCTGTAGTGCAACCTGGCCAAAATGCCGCCAAATGGCCTCTGCCTGTGGCCCCACCTGGCGCAGAATCCAACCCTTACAGATGGGATCCGGAGACTTGACCAGCCAGTATGGGGACTCCGTTCCGCTGATGTGAACGGTCGGCCAAGTGGGTTCCGGCCAATCCCCCAGCAAGTACAGGGATCCCCAACAGAGATGGGATCCCAGCACTGACGCGGCGGAGACCTGCCGATGGGGAAAGTGCAGGTCTATGTGTTCCTGCAGCCAGAGTTTTCTCCCCTCGGGGGAGGATGGGATCCCAGCAGTGACCCAAACTTGCAAGCAGTTGGCAAGATGTTCAAACTGCCAGCGTTCGTCCATGGCCAGCCGTCCGGCAGTCCAGATCTCGGCATAGGCCAGGCGGGCTGTGGGATCCAGTTCGATCTGCACCTGCTGGCGAAAGTCTGCCCCTGCCCCCGGAATGGTCGGGTGAGGGATCCAGATCAACTGGCTGGTGGGGGCCAGCTTGACCTTGACCTGTTGCCGAATCAAGCCGGGATGTAGCCGCATTGCCCCTTGGGTGCGAATTTCCAGCGCCGAGCCTGGCCCCAGCCCGATCTCGATCCGGTGGCGATCCCCACCCAGCAGGCCGCCGTTGGGGTTGCGCAGGTAGTACACAGGTGGCTCCCCAGGGGATCCCAGCCATTGCAAGGGAGCCTGAGAATACTCCCAAATGTGGGTATGGTCGCCTCGGCGGGTTGCCTTCAAGATGGCCTTACCGAAGTTCACAGGCGGCTCACCGAGGGGGGGTCGGCCTTGATGGGGCGAAACAGCACCTCCCGCTCCAGCCAACTGAGAACCTGCTCCAGCCCCTCACCCGTGCGCAGGTTGGTAAAGACAAAGGGCCTATCTCCCCGCATGCGACGGGCATCCCGTTCCATCACCCCCAAGTCTGCTCCCACATAGGGAGCCAGATCGATCTTGTTGATCACCAGCAGGTCGGAGCGGGTGATCCCCGGCCCGCCTTTGCGCGGGATCTTGTCCCCTTCGGCCACGTCGATGACGTAAATGCAGGCGTCCACCAGCTCCGGGCTGAAGGTAGCTGCCAAGTTGTCCCCCCCCGATTCCACCAAGATGAGATCCAGGGGGCAAAAGCGGCGCTCCAGCTCCTGAATGGCGTCTAGGTTGAGGGAGGCATCTTCCCGAATGGCGGTGTGGGGGCAGCCGCCGGTCTCTACGCCAATGATCCGCTCTGCCTCCAGGGCCTTGGCCCGCACCAAAAACTCGGCATCCTCGCGGGTATAGATATCGTTGGTCACCACCGCCAAAGACAGGTGGTCCCGCAGCGCCAAGCAGAGCTTTTCCACCAAAGCGGTTTTTCCAGATCCCACCGGGCCGCCAATGCCAACCCGTACCGGCTGGGAAGTTTGCGCAACTTTGCCCGACATCGGATACCTGCTCCTCTTTTTGGGCATTCTAGAACCAGATGCTTGCAAGGGATCCGAGTATGGTTCGGCTTTTGGTGGCAACTGCTGTGGTGCTGGTGGGATTTTTGCTGGTCAACCGCCTCTATCGCAACCCGCTGAGTTCGGAGCCGAGACCAGAGCAAGCCAGCCCAGAAGCTGCCCAGCAAGGGATCCCTCAAGGTGGGCCGCTGCAGATTTACCAATCTCGGGAACAGATCCAGCAAACCCTCAACCAAGGGGCTACCGCCACCCAGCAGCAGGTGGAAGCCGTTGAGCAATCCTTGGGCAATCCTTGACCCTTGACAAGTAAGAAGGGAGGCAGGTGCCTGGTTTCAGGCGGAGAAAGGATCCCTCCCCCAGACCGTGAAGCGCCCCTCAGGCTTGGGCGGATCCCCCAGACGCGCTAAAGTCGAGAATGCTGCAATTTTACAGACTGTCCATGCGGATCCCTCCTGTTACCCCAGAGAAAGCCGATAAGCAACTGCAAAAGGTTTACGAAAGCCTGGAGAAAACCTACGGCACCGCCCTCAACCCCCTGCAGGTGATGGCCCACAAGCCCCAACTGATGCGAGCCGTGATGAACCTCTACGGGGCGCTGCACACCCAAAACCCCAACTTGCCTGAAGAGCTGAAGGAGCTGGTCAGCATCCGCATTGCCCAAATCAACGGCTGCCGCCACTACTGCCTTCCCTACCACACCCTGCAGGCGCAAAAGTACGGCGCCTCCCCTGCCAAAATTGCGGCGGTGGCCCAGGCCCGCACCAGCACCCTCTACACCGAAGCGGAGAAGCTGGCCATCGAGTACGCTGAGCGGATGACCGTGCCCAGCATGGTGGTGACCGACAGCTTCTTTGCCCAGCTAAAAGCCATTTGGTCAGATGAAGATCTGGTGGAGCTATCGGCTTGGATTGGCTTCATGAACTTCTGGACCAAGGTGATTGCCGCCCTGGATGTGCCTTTGGATCCCGTCTTTGCCGAGCAACTTCACGTCTCTTAGGTAGCGGCGGGCTCTCCTCTCCCAGAGGGAGAGGGGATGGGGGTGAGGGATCCCGACCCAAACCCTCCACTAGGCCCAGTCGTCTCGCGTGCTAAAGCTGCGGTCGTACACCTGGCCGCGGGCATGGATCTGGCGGGTCTGGGCGAACAGCTCTTCTTCGCTCATGCCCCACTGTTCCAAGATCTGATCCAAATCCCGCTGCAGATCCCAGGCACCGGGGAAACCGTGGTAACGGATGCGCAAACGGGCAACTTCCGCCAGTACCCAATCCGAGAGGGGCCTCTCCTGGGCCTGCACCATCAGCTCATCGAGCACAGCCCGGTCGGTGGCATACTGCGGATGTTGCTGCTCTCTCCGGGATGGGCCATTCGCGGGTGAACGGGATATAGCCATCGGTCTTCCTCCTTTTTCTCTCACTCTAGTTGAGTTCCCCTGGAGACTTTCAATATCGAGGATTGGGATCCTTGATGGCATGGGATCCCGAGAAGGCAGAAGAAAACCGCTATACTGCAAATGTTGCAGACCATGAACATTCTTCAGTTGCGGAGGCGGCGGCTATGCCCATGCCCATGATCGAGACCCGTACCGACCGGATGTTGCTCAACTTTGGGCCGCACCATCCCTCCATGCACGGGGTTTTGCGCCTGCTGGTCACCCTAGACGGTGAAAACATCGTCGATTGCGAACCGGTGATTGGCTACTTGCACCGCGGCATGGAAAAAATCGCCGAAAACCGCACGGTGGTGCAATACCTGCCCTACGTCTCCCGTTGGGACTACGGGGCCGGCATGTTCAACGAGGCCATCACCGTCAATGCCGTTGAGAAACTGGCCGGGATCAGCGTGCCCAGACGGGCCAGCTACCTACGGGTGATCATGCTGGAGCTGACCCGCATCACCAACCACCTGCTTTGGTTTGGTCCCTTCTTGGCGGATTTGGGCGCCCAAACCCCCTTCCTCTACGCCATGCGGGAGCGGGAGTGGATCCTAGACTTGTTTGAAGCCGTCACCGGCATGCGCTTGATCAACAACAACTATTTCCGGGTGGGCGGCGTGGCGGTGGACTTGCCCTACGGCTGGACGGAAAAATGCCTAGACTTTTGCGAGTATTTCTTGCCCAAAGTGGATGAATACGAGCGGCTGGTTACCGACAACCCGATTTTCCGCCGGCGGCTGGAAGGGGTGGGAGCCATCTCCAAGCAAGACGCCATCAACTGGGGTCTGTCGGGTCCCATGTTGCGGGCCTGCGGCGTCAACTGGGATCTGCGCAAAGTGGATCACTACGAGTGCTACGACGACTTCGACTGGGAGGTGGCCGTTTACCCCGAAGGGGATTGCCTGGCCCGCTATCGGGTGCGCATGAAAGAGATGCGGGAGTCCTGCAAGATCGTGCAGCAAGCCGTCAAGGCTTTGCCAGGAGGCCCCTTTGAAAACCTGGAAGCCAAGCGGATGCTGGAGGGGCCGAAGTCGGAGTGGAACAAAGGGGACTACCAGTTCATCAGCAAAAAGCCTTCGGCCAACTTCAAGATCCCCAAAGGGGAAGCCTACGTGCGGGTGGAGAGCGCCAAAGGAGAGCTGGGCATTTACATCGTGGGAGACGACAACGTTTGCCCCTGGCGCTGGAAGATCCGCCCCCCCGGCTTTGTCAATTTGCAGGTACTGCCTCAGTTGATTCGCGGCATGAAGGTAGCCGACATGATCGCCATCCTCGGCAGCATTGACATCATCATGGGCGAGGTGGATCGCTAGGAATCGCTAAGATACTTACGGAAAGCGAGGACAAAGGCGATGGCCTGGGCGATCTTGGTTCTGCCGCTGTTGATTGTGTCTGTCATTGCTGCGGTTATCGGCCCCAAGCAATGGGCTAAGTACCAAGAGGAAAGGCGCCGCCGCGCGGAAGAGCTATCTGATGCTCGCCTTCAGGCCATCATCCAGCAGGAGCTACGCCGCCGCAACCGTCCCCCCCAATCGGATCCCAACGGGAAAACTTAGCTACAGGGATCCCAAACCCTACCCAACCCGCCATCTCTAGGGAGCTACTCACCCCCATGACAAACACTGGTATCGACCTACAACTTGGCTTCGAGACTGCCCTACAGAACCTAGGCTTGGGAGCAGGCGCAGCCCATGCCCTCTGGATGCCCCTGCCGATGTTGCTGCTGATCATCGCCGCCACCTTGGGGGTGATGGTCATGACTTGGCTGGAGCGCAAGATCTCGGCAGCAGCCCAACAGCGGATTGGCCCCAACATGGCTGGCCCTCAGGGGGTGCTGATCCCGATTGCCGACGGCGTCAAGCTGCTGACCAAAGAAGATGTTCTGCCCATCTTGGCCGACCCGGTTTTGTTCACACTAGGGCCGATATTGGTTTTCCTGCCGGTCTTCCTGTGCTACCTGGTGGTTCCCTTCGGCCAAAACCTGTTGATCTCCAACATTGCCATCGGTGTGTTCTTCCTGATCGCCACCTCCAGCGTGCAACCCATCGGTCTGTTGATGTCCGGCTACGGCTCCAACAACAAGTACTCTTTGCTGGGGGGGCTACGCGCGGCGGCCCAGTCGATTAGCTATGAGCTGCCGTTGGCCCTGTCGGTGTTGGCCGTGGTGCTGATGAGCAATGGCCTGGACACCGTGGGGATCGTGGAGCAGCAGAGCGGCCTGGGCATTCTGAGCTGGAACGTCTGGCGGCAGCCCATTGGCTTTGTCATTTTCCTGATCTCGGCTCTGGCGGAAACGGAGCGGATCCCGTTCGACTTGCCGGAAGCAGAAGAAGAGCTGGTGGCCGGTTACCAAACGGAGTACTCCGGCATGAAGTTTGCCCTCTTTTATCTGGGATCCTACGCCAACTTGCTGCTGGCTTCCCTCATTGCAGCGGTGCTGTACTTGGGGGGTTGGTCGTTTGTGGTGCCGGTGGAAACGATTGCCGCCCTGGCCGGGATCCTCTTGGATAACCCCTTCTTGCAGATCGGCGCGGCGGCCTTGGGCATTGTCATGACGATGGTCAAAGCTTTTATCTTCATCTTCTTGGCCATCCTGCTGCGCTGGACCTTGCCACGGGTGCGCATTGACCAACTGCTGGACTTGGGGTGGAAGTTTTTGCTGCCTGTATCCTTTGTTAACTTGCTGCTGACGGCAGCCCTAAAGCTCGCCTTCCCCACCTTTTTTGGGGGTTGAATGAGAAGTAAAGAGGCCAGAGAGGGAGAACATAGACCATGACTTTTCTAAAGCGTGTCAAAGAATATGTGGGCGATGCCTTCCGAGCCGCCAAGTACATCGGCCAAGGGATGGGGGTTGTCTTCGACCACATGGGCCGGCGCCCGGTAACCGTGCAATACCCCTTCGAAAAGCTGATCCCCTCTGAGCGCTTTCGGGGACGCATCCACTTCGAGTTCGATAAGTGTATTGCCTGCGAGATCTGCGTTCGGGTTTGCCCCATTGATCTGCCGGTGGTGGATTGGGCCTACAACCCAGAGCTGAAGAAAAAGGAGCTCTACAGCTACAGCATCGATTTTGGGGTGTGCATTTTCTGTGCCAATTGTGTGGAGTTTTGCCCCACCAATTGTCTCTCGGTAACCGAGGATTATGAGTTGGCTACTTACGACCGCCATGACCTCAACTACCACCAAGTGGCGATGGGCCGTCTGCCCTCTAAAGTTACCGAAGACCCGATGGTGACCCCCTTGCGAGAATTTGCCTATCTGCCCAAAGGGGTAATCGATCCCCACGACTTACCTGCCGGATCCCAGCGTGCCGGTAAACGACCCGAAGAGATTTTGGCGGAAATGCGCGCTGCCAAGGCAGCCAAAGAGAAGGAAGCCAAAGCTGCAGTGGAGTAGTCGGAACAGCCAACGGCCTAGATTGCTGGTGGAGAGACCTATCCCTAGGGGCAAAGAGAGTGTGAACTTACCCGCAGATTCCCCTGAGGCGGCTAACCCGCTAAAGGCTTGGGCGACAATTCCGCTCCTGCGAACTGTTTGCGAAGTGTTATGGTAAAGCGAATGGAAGCAGTTGACTGGGAGCAACGTTCAAACAGTTTCATCATAGGGTTCGGAAGAAAAAGAACAGGCAGCCGCCCCCTCTTACTAGGTTGTGTTGATCTTTCATTTGAGCCA
>NZ_JANSHS010000169.1:0-2451 GCF_047461695.1 Synechococcus sp. R6-7 | reverse complement strand
CATCCCAACGCTCGTGGTGGTGGCGGATGATCGGCAGCACATCCTGCATGGTGCGCAAGCCCCGACAAATGTCTTCGCCGATCAACACATGGGATTTCATGATCTCCCATTCTTCCGGGGTATGCTTGCCCTGCTTGCACAAAATCGCATCCGGGATCCCGACTTTGCCGATGTCGTGCAGGTAGCCGCCCCAGCGCAGGGCCTTGATCTGTTGACGAGACAGCCCCAAGTAACGACCAAACTGTTCCCCCATGGCCACCAAGCGTTCGCAATGGTCACCCGTGGTGGGATCCCGGCTCTCCACAGCGCGGGCAATGGCAAACAACACCCTGGCAGCGTGATCCAGGTCTTCGTTCAAGCGCTTTTGGTGGATGGATGAGCGTACCCGCGCCAGCAGCTCCACGTGATCGAAGGGCTTGGTCAAAATGTCGTCGGCCCCCACCTGCATCCCCATCAGGCGATTGGAGCGGTCGGTCAGGGCTGTAATCAGCACAACGGGGATCAGGCGGGTCAGCTCATTGGCCTTCAGTTGCCGGCAGACATCAAACCCGCTCATGTTCGGCATCAGCACATCCAGCAGCACCAAGTCTGGCCGAAGCCGCTCCACAGCCTCCAAAGCCTCTTCGCCGTTGGTGGCCTCGCTCACGCGGAAGTGGGCCGACCGCAACAGCTCACCGATGTAGAGGCGGCTGCTGGCCTGATCGTCCACCACCAAAACATGATCCGCCTCCGCCAGCTTCGGGTTTAGGCGGGGAAAGGGGGTGTGGATCAGGTGGGAGTTCATGGTGGTAAAACCTAGCCTTGCATCGAGTACGAGCTTTCCCCCTGAGTTGGATTCGGCGCAACTCTACGAGGGATCCCAGCCCAGACTCCTGGCGGTAGGATGTCAACGAACTCGAATGACATCCCTTCGCCTTCACATCTGGACACACTTTATACTCAGACTTTTAAGTCTGTACTCCGCAACTTTGCTGAACCTACTGCCCTCTTTGCAGGGCTGCCTGATGGGGATCCACATTGAGAAACACGGTGGCATCTCCCTCGACGCGGATGATGCGCAAAGGGGGCAGCGAGCCCGTCGGGTTTTGGATGCGCTCTTGCAGCTTCTCGTAGAACAGCAGATCCGCCAGTTGCGCGTTCTGCGCTGCCGCTTGTCCTTTCAGCTCGATGGCCCGCTGGTTGGCCGCCGCCAGGATTAACAGTCGCTCCGTCTCTTTTTCCTGGATCTGCGCCCGTACTGCCGCCGTCTGTGCTGTAATCGAGGCTACCTGTTTGCGTTCAATGGAATCTCGCAGGGCTTGTGGAAAGTCAGGGTTGCCCAGAAACAGGCCCTCCACCTGCACCAGAGGCAGGGTTTGGCCATCGCGGTTGACAGTAGGCATCTCTTGGCGAATCAAGTCCAGCGCTCGTTGTTCGATGGCAGCCCGCTGGCTTTTCCGGTAAAAGTCTTCCGAATCGAAAGAGGCGGAGATATCCCGGATTTTGGAGCGCACCACCGGCACCACCACCGTGGAAAGATAGTTCTCGCCGATGCTGGCGTGCAGCTCATCCAAAGTGGCGAGGTTGGGCTTGAGGGCAATGGCCACATCGATGGCAAAGGCTTGTCCATCGGCGGTGTTCACGGTGATGGCGTTGCTGATGGCATTGGCCGAGGCAGGGTCGTTGGTAAACTCCCAGACGCGGGTGAGCACGGTGTAGGTGATCGGCGTCTCGATCCCCGGGATCCGGAAGATGACCCCCGGCAATTCTACCCGCCCCTTCTGCAACCCGGAAAAGGTATTGAACACTACAGTGGCATGTCCGGGCAAAGTGACGTACAGGCAAGAGCGGAACATCCCCAGAGCTGCCAAGAGGGCGATCCCTCCCGCGGTCAGCCAACCGGCTCTGCTGTGGGGTGCTTCTCCTGTTGGATACATGGCGGCTGCTCCCGTTTTAGGGTCGGTGAGAAGAGCTGAGGAAATTGGGGACAGGCTAAAAGGATTGATTTCCTGTTGAGTTATTTGGTGATCAAAGTTTCCAGACGGGATCCCAGTACCGCGGCTTTGACCACCTCTAGGTACTGCGGATTTTGGGTGAGGGCCTGTGCTTTGGCTCTCAATTGACCGGCTTCTGCCTCCGCTTGAGAAATGATGGCGCGGGCATCTTGGCGGGCCTGCTCGATCTCAAATTGCTTTTGCGCCAGTTGATTTTCGGCAATGGTCTTTGCCTCAATGGCCGCTACGAAATCAGGATCGAAATCCACATCCCGCAGCAGAAAATCCAAAACCTCGATGCCGTATTCCTTCAGCAGAAGAGCCACCCGTTCGCGGATTTGTCCTTGCAGCAGCGGGCGCTCCGTGGAATACAGAGCCTGGGCGGAAAAGCCGCTGGTCTCGTTCAGAAGGACCGACCGGACGATGGGGGCGATGCGATCCAGGTAATTTTCCCCCAGTTGCGTATAGACCTTGGGGG
>NZ_JANSHS010000168.1:0-2084 GCF_047461695.1 Synechococcus sp. R6-7 | reverse complement strand
AAAAAGAAGACTTGATCGGGGGTCTGGGCCAGTGCGTTGCCGGTATGGTGGGGGCACAGGTCTTTAACAAGAACTCCAATTCTCAAGTAGACAGTGTCTATGGAGCAGTAACCTCAGGAACCAACTGGCGATTTGCAAAACTCGAGGGTGACCAACTCTTTATCGATGACAGGGAGTACTTTATCTCAGAAATTGCTCAGATCCTAGGGATCCTCTTGAGTTTTATTAGGGGCTCCGTCTCGCTTCGGGAATGGCAAACCTCTGCAGTACAAGCCTTAACTTGAGCAGCCATTTGAGGGAACAATGTTCGACGTTTTCAAAAACCGCTTGGAAATCACCGGCACCCTCACCACCGTGACCGCTCTGCACATCGGGGTGGGCCGCTCCACCGAACCCATCGGCTCGGATTTGCCGGTTCTCAAGGATGCGCTGGGCCGTCCGCTCATTCCCGGCTCCAGTTTGAAGGGGGCGATGCGCTCTCGCCTGGAAAGTTTCTTGCGGGGCATCAACCCAGAGCTGGCCAGGGATCCCGGCGAATTGACCAGCAGCGAGCAATTTCAGATCATCAACCAAATTAAAAATGACTACAAAGGGGACGATGCGGCTCTGACTCAAAAGCTCATTGAGGCCACCGACTGGGTCTCGCAGGTGTTTGGATCCCCTTGGTTGGCCGGCAAGGTGCAGATCCGAGATTTGCCCGTGGTGCCGGAAGCCTGGTTTGGCCAGTACCAAGAGCGGGATGGCGTGGCCATCGATCGGGATACGGAAACGGCGGCAGATGGCAAGCTGTACGACTTGCAAGTGGTGCCTGCCAGCACCCCCTTCCGGTTTCATGCCGTCGTCGAAAATGCCGAGGAATGGGAACTGGGCCTCTTGGCCATTGGCCTGCACCAATTGGAAACGGAACAGATCCCCCTGGGAGGGGGGCGCTCCCGTGGCTTGGGGGTTGTCCGCCTGCAGATCTCGGCAATCTATTGGTTCGACTCGGAAGGGGATCCAAGACGGCTGCTGGCCTACCTTCAAGAGCTGGTGGCCGGATCCCGACAGCCGCTCAGCCCGGAGCAGGCTGCCGCTTTGCGCCAAGACTGGGTGAAAGCCCTGGTTGCCAAATTAACAACGGCCTCTCAACGGCAATCGGTCGGCCCCCGCCGCTAGCCCTATTTCATGTCAGGAGGGATCCCGATGGTCTTCATGGACTCTACAACGGTTGGCGATACGGTCAGCGTTTTCCACCCCTATCGGTTGACAAACTGGACAGACTGCTTGCCGCCCCAAGCCCCTCAACCAAAAGCTCCTGTTCTGGTGTGAAGGATCCCAGGCTATGCACAAACGCTACGTTAACCATTGCACCCTCTGCC
Source organism: Synechococcus sp. R6-7 (assembly GCF_047461695.1). Lineage (NCBI taxonomy): Bacteria > Bacillati > Cyanobacteriota > Cyanophyceae > Synechococcales > Synechococcaceae > Synechococcus > Synechococcus sp. R6-7. Next base: position 726 of record NZ_JANSHS010000168.1, on the reverse strand, counting down.
TCACCCTCAAGCCCGATGGCCCTGTTCTCATCAAGGCGGGCAAAGGAGGGGCTGACCCGACGAAGCCGGATATGGAGTTCGTCGAAACCTATCACGGCGGCGGGCGAACGGTCTATTTTCCCGGCAGCTCCCTCAAAGGGGCAATTCGCGCCCATGCGGAGCGCATCGTCCGAACGGTGGGCAGCGACAGACGTCCTGAGGGGGGAGGCTTCAAACTCTGGGCCAGCGATCCCCTCGACCAAAAGGCCAATCAATGGCTGGAAAAAATTGAAGAGCCCCACCAGGTTTACGCCCTTTCTTCCTTTACGGATCAGATGTTCGGCAACACAGCCATCGCCAGCCGGGTCCGCATCGAAGATGCCTATCCCAAGCCGGGAACCCCTCTGCGCCTGGAGGAACGTAATGGGGTGGCCATCGACCGCGTCTTCGGCTCAGTGGAGGTGGGGCCGTTCAGCTATCAAGTGTGCGTAGAGGGATCCTTTCAAACCAAGATCCACCTGAAAAACTTTACCCTGGCCCAACTGGGTCTGCTGGGACTGGCGTTGCGGGATCTGGATGAAGGCTGGTTTGGCATCGGCTTTGCCAAGTCCCGCGGCATGGGCACCGTTCGGGTTGAGTACGAGTGGGCGGTGGTGGACTATCCGGGCTGCCTGGTGGATGAGGCAAACGAGCAGATTCGACTGCTGGGATCCCCCCTGACCTGGCCACAGGGATCCCTGTTGGGGG